>JAILDJ010000177.1 GCA_024689505.1 Clostridiales bacterium | reverse complement strand
CAGTGTCAGACACTGGGACTGGATGGGATCAATCTGGATTTTGAGGCGCTCAATGAGGAAACAGCCCCGTATTTTGTAGAGTTCGTGCGTGAAGCCGGAGCCGTATTGCGGCCGGAAGGTTATATCCTGAGTGTGGACGTTTCGGTACCGATGCGCTGGTCCGCCTACTACCGCAGGGATCTTTTGGCGGCGGCTTGTGATTACTGCATCGTCATGGCCTATGATGAGCACTACAGCGGCAGTGAAGCCGGCAGTGTATCTTCCATGGGATTTACAGAGACTGCCATCCACGATATGTTGGAATTGACGAGCAAAGAGAAACTGATCCTGGGGATCCCTTTCTATACCCGAGTCTGGACTATTACGGAAAGTGAGACCAGCTGCAAAGCCTGGACCATGAACGGAGTGACCGATTATATGGCCAGTTGGGAGCTGGAGCCTGTATACGATGAAGAAAGCGGCCAGGATATGATGATCCAGGAGGATGAAGATACAGGCACCGTATATAAGGTCTGGATCGAAAATGCGAAGTCTGTTCAAAAGCGCCTGGATATGGCAAAGCAGAATGAGTTGGCTGGAGTGGCCGCCTGGAAGATCGGTATGGAATCCAATGACATCTGGCCTTTGATGCAGGCGTATATGAAGCAGGAAGGAGCCGCAGCGGATGATTGATACGGGTGAAGAGATCCGCCGTTATATACTGATCGCTGTCGAGACCGGCCGTGCGCCGCTTTCGGCAGACGCGTCTTTGGATGAACTCCGGTCTTTGCTGGAGACTGCGGGCGGTGAGGAAGCCGGCCGTATGATCCAGCCCTTGGAAGCGCCATCCGCCCGCAGTTATTTCGGTACGGGCAAGATCGAAGAACTGAAAGAACTGCTGAGACAAACTGGGGCCGATGGCGTGATCGCCGATGACGAGCTGACGCCGGCCCAACTGCGCAATCTGGGGGATCTTCTGGATACGCAGGTCTTGGATCGGACCACGTTGATCCTGGAGATCTTCGCGATGCGTGCCCATACCCGGGAAGGCCAACTGCAGGTCGAACTGGCGGAACTGCGCTATCGATTGAGCCGCCTGTCCGGCTTCGGTGCCACCATGTCCCGACAGGGCGGTGGCTCCGGTGTGCATGCCCGTGGTGCCGGTGAAACGAAACTGGAATTGGATCGCCGTTACATCCGCGGACGTATCGCGGCGCTCAGGCAGGAATTGGAGGAGATCACGGCGCAGCGGGATATCCGCCGTAGCCGCAGACAGAAAAATGAAGTGCCCATGGTCGCGCTGGTGGGCTATACGAATGCCGGAAAGTCGACCATCTTCAACCGGCTTACACAGGCCGGTGTACTGGAAGAGGACAAACTGTTCGCCACGCTGGATACGACGACCCGTCGCCTGGAGCTTTCGAACGGCCGGGAGATCATCCTGGCGGATACGGTCGGTTTCATCCAGAAGCTGCCGCACCATCTGGTGGATGCTTTCCACGCAACTTTGGAAGAGGTGGCCTATGCGGATCTGCTGGTCCATGTGGTCGACAGTTCCGATCCAAAGGCTTCGCTCAACATGAAGATCACGATGGACGCCATGCAGTCGTTAGGCGCTGGTGACAAACCGATCATCACGGTCTTCAATAAGAACGATCTGCCGCAGCCGACTGAAACAGCGGGTCCGGATTATCTATCAGAGGCGATCCTGCATATCTGTGCCTATGAAGCAGAAGGGCAGCAGGCTTTGCTTACTGCGGTCGAGACGGCACTGGACAAGCAGATGCATCCGTCTGAGATGCTGATCCCGTATGATAAGGGCAGCATCATCAATCTGCTGCATGAAAACGGTTCCGTCATCGAAGAGGAATATCGTGAAGATGGGATCTATATCAAGGTCCAGCTGAGCAGTACGGATCTTGGCCGCTATCAGGCGTATTTGTTGAAATAGGAGATGAGTAAGATCGATACACGATGGATCCGGGAGGACGAGCCGCTGTTGGATGCGGCGCTTGCCCTGCGCGCAGGGCAGCTTGTAGCCTTCCCGACGGAAACAGTCTACGGACTGGGGGCTGATGCTCTGAACGAGGATGCGGTACGGGCGATCTACACTGCGAAAGGCCGGCCTTCGGACAATCCGCTGATCGTGCACGTTTATCCGGGATTTGACCTGGAACGGGTGGTCCGGCAAGTACCGGTCAAGGCACAAAAGCTGATGGACGCGTTCTGGCCCGGCCCGTTGACATTGATCATGCCCCGGCGTGAGAACGTCCCGTATGCGACCACCGGCGGGCTGGAAACCGTAGGCGTGCGCATGCCATCACATCCTAAAGCAATGGAACTGCTGCGTCTGGCTGACGTGCCGGTCGCGGCACCAAGCGCCAATCGATCCGGAAGACCAAGCCCTACGACGGCCGCCCACGTGTGGGAGGATATGCAGGGACGGATCTACGGCATCGTAGACGGCGGCCCTTGTACGGTCGGTCTGGAATCGACCATCATCGATATGACAGGGGATGTGCCCATGCTGCTCAGACCCGGGGGGATCACGTTGGAGATGCTGCGGTCTGTCATAGGAGAGGTTGCGGTGGAACCGTCCGTAGCCAAGGGACTGGCGATCTCGAAAGAAGAGCATCCCAGGGCACCCGGAATGAAATACCGGCACTACGCCCCCAAAGGATCCTTGGTGCTGCTGCGGGGAAGCGATGCTTCCAAGACCCGGTATCTTAAGGCCCATCTGCCAGAGGTACAGGGGAAAGCAGGGGTCCTTGCCAGCAGTGAGTGGATCCGGCAGATGCAGCAGGTCCTGGACGTTTCAGAACTGCATATCGAAGACCTGGGCAGTCGGACCCAGCCGGATACTATGGCACGCCGTTTGTTTGGAGCGCTGCGCAGTTTTGATGAAAACGGATGTACGGATATTTTCGGTGAAGCTTTGCAGGAAGATGGTTTGTTCATGGCTATGATGAACCGCATGCGCCGCGCGGCTGCCGGCGTGATCCTGCCGGTGGATCCGGTGGAATAAGAGGAGAAGAAGAAAACGATGGAAGATACCTTGACTGAGCGCATACAAATGTGCTATCGCATCTGTGATGCGATGAACAAAGCCGGTATGGCCAAAGGCACGACCTTGCCGCTCAGAGAACTGCTGCGCACAGAATTTGTGAAGTTCATGGTATATTTGTCGACCGCTGACGGAACCGCATCTCCAGAAGAACTGGATTTCATCGCTGAAGCGGGCGATATGAAGATGACGATGTCCCAGCTGGACCAGTTCAAACGAGCCCAGCGTATCGATTCTCAGCTTTTCTCGACGGAAGTCCCGAAGGCACTGAAATATTTCGTCCTGGCGGATGCGGCTCATAAACTGCCGAAACCGCCGGTCAAAGGATCGGTCTCAGATTATTTGCTGGCCACCTATCAGGAATTGGGCCAAGCTTTTATCGCCTGCAATGACGTGACTACAGATCACGAAGTCAAGCTGTTGACCGATTTCCTGCTCATGGTCGAGAAATTCATGAAGGAATACGGCATCTACCCGGTCCATGCCACGAAGAAGATGAAGCCCAAGAAAGGGCAGGCTGCCCAGCAGCCGGAGGAAAAACCGCGCGTGGAGGATCTTTTGGTCGAACTCAACAGCATGGTCGGTTTAGATGGGGTGAAACGCGAAGTCAACAGCCTTGTCAATTTGCTGCAGGTACAGCGCCTGCGGGAGAAGCATGGGCTGAAGAACACCGTCATGTCCCGGCACCTGGTCTTTTCCGGTAACCCAGGCACCGGCAAAACGACAGTCGCCCGTATCATAGCACAGATCTATAATGCATTGGGCATCCTGGAGACGGGTCAGATGATCGAAGTAGACAGGGCTGGTCTGGTCAGTGGCTATATCGGCCAGACGGCAACCAAGGTCACGTCTGTCATCGAAAGTGCGTTGGGCGGGATCCTGTTCATCGATGAAGCCTATTCCTTGACTGTCAACAAAGGCGAGGGAGATTTCGGTCAGGAAGCGGTGGATACGCTGCTGAAGGCGATGGAAGACCATCGTGATGATCTGATCGTGATCGTGGCAGGATATTCCGACCTGATGCAGGAATTCCTGGCCAGCAACCCTGGACTGAAATCACGCTTCAATACATTCATCGAATTCAAGAATTACACCCCGGACGAGTTGATGCGGATCCTGGATCAGATGTGCGAGAAGCAGGACTACAAGCTTACAGACGAGGCAAAAGAATACGCCCGTGCTTATTTCGAGATCCAGTCGAAGCAGGAGAATTTCGCTAACGCCCGCGAAGTCCGGAACTTCCTGGAACACGCGATCTCCCGCCAGGCCACCCGTCTGGTGCTCAACAAGATCACCGATAAAGAAGGATTATCCTTACTGACACTAGAAGACGTACAAGAGAATAACTGATATACGCGGATACCTCCGGAGAAGGTCATAAATGACAACTTCTCCGGAGGTATCCGTGTATATCAGTATATTTCTCTCGACGATATATGTATGGATGGGGACCGATCGCTTTATTTCAGGATGGCCAATTGTGTCTGTTAGATCTTGACAGAGTGACAGTATCGTGGAACGATTGGTGTTATTTCCCAATGAGATACTGTACTCCCAAATCCGAAGACCCCGCGGGAAGTTTTTTACTTGTAACCTTCCCAAGGGGTCTTCGGTTTTGGGGGTATTCATATCTCATGGGACTTGATTCAAATGTGCCAACCGCAGATCCGCGCCGAGAAAACGCATGAGGCGGTAAGAGCCGAGCAGGCGGGATACCATACGGTCCGTATACAATTTGCCGATGGCCGCAAGTTCCAGATTCGTTGTTATGATGGTCGAACGGCCGTACTGCAGACGCAGATCGATCAAATGCAGGATATCTGCAGCGGAAGCCTTATTCGGTGCTTCTGTACCCAGATCATCGATGATCAGAAGATCACAGTCCTGCATATATTGCCAGGCATCCGAAGAGGAGTCGCCATCACGGTAATGGAAACGCCGATCACTTAACTGCGCTGCCAGATCATAAGCGGACAGGTAGAGGACAGTGCAGCCCTTATCCAGGACTTCTTTAGCGATACAGCCGGCAAGGAAGGTCTTGCCTGTGCCGGTGGAACCCGTAAACAAGTAATTGATGGGACCTTGTGAGGGAAACGCTTCCAAGTCGTTATGGACAGCATTCAGTATGGTCTCCATCTGGGTGCGGGCTGAGCAAGCCTCATTCTCGCGCTTGGCAGTGGAGAAGAGATCCAGATCGAAATGCTTGAAATTATCCTGCTGGAGCAGGTTCTTCATGTGGGAACGATCGTAAGCCGACTCGATCAGCTGCTGCTCGAAGCAGCGGCAGCGCTTGCCGTCGACAAAACCGGTATCCTGGCAGATAGGGCATTCGTACACAGGCATAAGATCCTCGTTGGAATAACCTGCAAGCCGTAACAGGAAGGAGCGCCGCGCGCGCAGTTCTTCGACTTCGGTACGTACTTTTTTCAGGAGCTGCACCGGGTCCTCATGAGACTGGAGGTAGGCTTGCATGGAACGAATGCCAAAGGACTCGATCTGCCGATCGATCCGTCCGATCTCAGGGATGCGTTCATAGACTTCCTGAATGCGCAGGTCCCGCTGCTGCAGAGCACGGGACCGTTTTTCTTCATATTTTTGAAGGATGTTTCTATAATCTTGTTCCGAAAGGGACATGGATTTATTTCCTTTCTGAATAGAGCTGATCCTGCGCCAGACGCTCCAACGCTTCATAATCCCAATCACTGTGGACAGCGAAGCCTTCGGCGGCACCGGCCGCATTCTGACGCCTCTCAGCAGGTACACCCTGGCTGCGCAGGAAGCTTTCATCGGCCTTCGCTACACCTTCCATTGTATGGATATCCATCAAATGCCAGTTCTCCAGGATAGAATCCGCGTAGGCAAAGCTGGGCTGGTTGGTACGGCTGTAGGTGCGGTTGCAGGCTTCAACGATGAGCTCTTCCGGCATCTGATACTCGTCCATCCAACGGCGGATGTAAGTCAGTTCCTGATCGGAAGGACGCGCGGAGCGCAGGTGCAGTGCATTGAGGATGGGACGATAGGAAGCAAAGCGTGTGACATAGGCTTGGGCTTTTTCCAGGGTGTTGATGCCCTGATCGGACCAGTCCTGAGCGACCTTTTCCATGTAGCGCAGTGTACGGCCACCATGGCTTAAGCAGTATTCGATCAGATATTCGATCACATCGACCGGCAGACGGTAATAATCATAGAAACTGTACAGCATGGACAGGTTCGGAGGACTTAACGGCGCGCCAAAAGAAACGCTCGCCTTCGCGAAAAGACCCGCGATCTTTGGATTGGTCTGATAGACTGCCAGTTCTTCCGGGGTGTAGGTAGGTTTATGCTCGACCTGCACGACTTTGGAGATGACTGGCCGTTCGACCTGCTCCTGCTGTTTCATTTTTTCACGTACGGGCGGGGGCGTCGGCAGAGAACCGCCGTCCTCGAAACGAATGGACAAGGCGCCATTCATATCCTGAATATGGACAAGCCCCAGATCCTGCCAATAGCGAAGCGCTTCGACAACGTCGGATTCGATCATGTGAAGTGCCTGCGCGATGGACTGTGTCGACAGTCCGGACACACGGTTGCAGTAATGCTGATAGGCATACAGGAACACCTTTACATAGGTGCCGTTAGCCCGTGGCATATGCTGCAATATGAATTCATCGGATAGCAGGATGTATCCGGGATGGGGGTCGCTGGAATACAAAATATCCGGCATGGAAACGTAACCTCTTTCATATAGCAATAAGGTCTTCTATCAGGTGTTTTTTCTCTCTATATATGGGAACAGATGTTCAAAAACATCTGTTTTCTTCACTTGTTTGCGGTACATAGTATACTACTTTTTTCTGGATTTGAAAAGGGGGTCAGATGTCACAGGAGCAGAATAGGACTTATCCACCAGGGAGTGGATAAGTCCTGATCAGTGTTGTCGACGATCTCTCAAACCCGCATAAATAAAGGTTTTTTGAAAGAATAGATTTTGCACAACTTCTGTGGTTTTATGCACAGATGGAACATGGCAAGAAGCTGTAAACAGCGGTGGATTGTGTGGATTATTTCCTGCTGAGAATAGAATCTCCGATAGTTGAGATGGTTCCGGCGCCCATAGTTATCAACAGATCGCCGGGTGATATATTTTTTAATAAAAATTTTTCGATTTCATCGAACGTAGGAAAGTAATGACAGTCGCAACCGAGTTCCGTAAGTCCACGCGCGATATCCAAGGAGTGAATGTCGTGAGGATCTTTTTCGCGGGCTGCATAGATGTCTGCCAGTACGACATGATCCGCTAAAGACAGAGCTTTGATGAAGTCGGGAAGGAAGGCTTTGGTACGGGTATAGGTGTGCGGTTGGAAGGCAACGTACAGATCCTTATGCGGGACTTCATCCGCGGCCAAAAGTGTAGCCTTGATCTCAGATGGATGGTGCGCATAGTCATCGATCATCGTCACGCCGTTCCATGTACCCTTATATTCGAATCGCTTCTTGGTGCTCTGGTATGTGGATAGACCTTTTTGTACGTCAGCAAAGGGAATGCCCTGACTGAGTGCGGCAGCGGCAGCACACATGGCGTCGTAGATGTAGTGCCGACCGGGCACGTACAGGTCCAGCGTACCCAGGTTCTCGCCACGGAACACCAGATCGAAGGAGGAGCCCAGGCCGTTCGTGTGATGGATGATATTGGCAGCAGTGTAATCTGCACGTGGATCATCCAGCGAAACAGTATACAGTGTGCCGGAGAAGTCCGAAAAGAGAGGCGCGTTCTCCAACCCGGTGATCAGGATGCCGTCCGGACGCATGATCTCGGAAAACTTATGGAAAGACTTCTTGATGTTTTTGAGGGTCCCGAAATAATCCAGATGTTCTGCTTCGATATTGGTGATGATATTCACCTTGCCGCGGAATTCGAGAAAACTGTCCGAGTACTCGCAGGCTTCATAGATGATATAGGGAGAATGACCGATATGGAAATTCGTATTGAATCTGCGCAGGATACCGCCGATGGTCACGGTCGGATCCGCATCGGCTTCCATGAAAATGTAGGACAGCATACTGGAGGTGCTGGTCTTGCCATGGGTACCGGCCACACCGATCGGGATCTCATAACGATCGATCATTTCACCGAGAAGGACGGAGCGTTCGATAACGCGGGTCTGTTCAGGACAGCGGGCCGCCAGCGCGCGGGCAGCGATCAGTTCCGGATTATCCTCATGCACTGCCGCGGTATAGACGATCAATTCCATGTCAGGCTTGATGTTTTCAGCCGTCTGACCGATGGCAACGGGGATCCCCTGTGCCTCCAAGGCGCGGGATGTATCATTCTCGCGAAGATCTGAACCGGTCACCGTCCAGCCCTGTTCATGCAGGATCTGCGCCAGAGAACTCATGCTGATACCGCAGATCCCGATAAAATGGATCTTATTCATGCTGTTCAAGCCTTCTTTCTGTGGTCCGCTTTGGCACGGCCTTGCTGATCAAGGATCATTTTACGCATACGGATGTTTTTCGGAGTGACTTCCACAAGTTCATCATCCGCAATGAAATCCAGACACTGTTCCAAAGTCAGTTCACGCGGCGGGACCAGGCGCAGTGCCTCATCCGCGGCGGCGGAACGGGTATTGGTCGCATGTTTGCGCTTGCATACATTGACGACGATGTCCTCCATACGGGAGCTTTCGCCAACGATCATACCTTCGTATACAGGGACGCCGGCACCGATGAACATGGTACCGCGGTCCTGTGCGTTGAACAAACCATAGGTCACGGAATCACCGGTCTCATGGGCGATCAGGGAACCACGGGTACGGGATGTGATCTCACCGCGGGATGGACGATAGCTATCGAAAACGTGGTTGATGATCGCAGTACCCTTGGTCTCGGTCATGAGCTGAGAACGATAGCCGATCAGTCCGCGGGCCGGGATCAGGAACTCGACGCGGGTATAGCCTCCCTGGGTCGGGGTCATGTTGAGAAGCTCCGCGTGACGGATGCCGGCACCTTCCATCAGCACGCCGGTGAATTCATCCGGCAGATCGACGGTCAGGTTTTCGAAGGGCTCGTAGAGCTTTCCATCCACCATTTTGGTGATGACGCGCGGTTTGGAAACGGCGAATTCATACCCCTGTCGGCGCATGTTTTCGATGAGAACGGAAAGATGCAGTTCACCACGGCCGGAGACGACGAAGGAGTCCGGCGTATCGGTTTCTTCCACGCGCAGGGAAATGTTGGATTCCAGTTCGCGGAACAGACGGTCACGCAGATGGCGGGAAGTGACATACTCACCTTCACGGCCGGCAAAAGGACTCTTGTTAACGGTGAAGGTCATGGAAAGAACCGGTTCATCGATGGCTACGAAGGGCAGCGGTTCCACGTTGGTGGGGCAGCAGATCGTTTCACCGATGTTGATGTCCTTGATGCCGGAGACGGCGACGATCTCACCGGCTTCGGCTTCCTCACAGGGAGTGCGGTGCAGATCCTCGTAAGTATAGATGTTGCTGAGTTTGATGGTGGAAGCAGTACCGTTTTTACGACAGATGACAGCGGTGTCGCCCACGTGGACGCGGCCGCGGTCGATACGGCCGATCGCGATACGACCGGTATATTCATCATAATCGATATTGGAGACCAAAAGCTGCAGATCGCCCTCGGTATCGCCGGTCGGAGCCGGGATCGCACTGACGATGGTGTCGAGCAGAGGTTTGATGTCGGTGCCGACAGTACCGGAATCCAGGGAAGCCCAGCCATCGCGGGCGGAAGCGAAGACCACGGGGGAATCCAACTGTTCATCGGACGCGCCTAAGTCCAGCAGCAGTTCCAGCACTTCTTCGACTACATCGTCAGGACGGGCCATGGGGCGATCGACTTTATTGATGACGATGATCGGGACCAGTTTCAGGTCCAAAGCTTTTTTCAAAACGAAACGGGTCTGCGGCATGCAGCCTTCATACGCATCGACCAAAAGCAGGACGCCATTGGCCATTTTCAGACTGCGTTCGACTTCACCGCCGAAATCCGCGTGGCCGGGGGTATCGATGATATTGATCTTGGTATCCCCGTACCGGATCGATGTATTTTTCGCCAGGATCGTGATGCCGCGTTCACGTTCCAGATCGTTGGAATCCATGACCTGGGTCCCGACTTCCTGGTTCTCCCGGAAGATGCCGCTTTGGGTGAGCATGGCATCGACCAGGGTGGTCTTTCCGTGATCGACGTGCGCGATGATAGCGATGTTTCTGATATTCTCTTGTTTCATAAAATCTCCTGAATTGATGCTCATTAAAATCCACCGTATATTGTATCATGGATAAGAGTGAAATTCAATGTAAAACGTGTACAAACATGGGGGTGATGTGCTATACTATATGGCATCACAAGCACAAAAAGAAGGAAGGAACGCGCTATGTTCATCATCGGGATCGCCGGGGGTTCCGGCAGCGGTAAATCCACCATGGCAGCCGCGCTTCAGGAGCGTCTTGGCGCTTACGGGAAGGTGTGTCTGTTCGGTGCGGATCGATGGTTCATCCATCCACTGCCGCAGATGCTGAGCCCTGTCACCGGCAATTGGATGGACGATTACAACTGTCCGGAATCGATCGATTATGATGCTATGGTAGATGCGATCGAAGCAGAGACACAAGCCGACATCCTGATCGTTGAAGGCAATGGGATCCTGTATCCGCAGAAGGTGCGTGATCTTCTGGATCTTAAGATCTTCCTGGAACTGCCCATCGAAGAGCGCATGTACCGCAGGATCGACCGCAACATCAAGGCGGGACGGGGCACCATGCAGGAGATCGCGGATTTTTATCTGCAAAGCGCACGGTTCAGTGAGGCGAAGTGGCTGCTGCCGACGGTGCGGTATGCCGATATCCGGCTGGGCGGTGACAATTGGCAAGGCAAAGGCCTGGACATGGTCGAGGCATACGTAGCGGAGCAGTTGAAACGATGAAGGCCCTCTATGAAGCGATCCAGGCCTACAGGCCTTATAACGAACAAGAAGAGAAAGACCGGGAACGCTTGCTTTCCTTGCTGGAAAGCGGTGCTGATCTTTGGACGCGCGATAATGAGACTGCACATCTGACGGCTTCCGCCTGGGTCGTATCCCCAAGCCGCGACAAAGTCTTGATGGTATACCATAATATCTATCAGTCCTGGTCCTGGCTGGGCGGGCACGCGGATGGAGACCGGGATCTGGCCAGGGTTGCGGTCCGGGAGGTTCAGGAAGAAAGCGGGCTGACGCACGTGCGTCTGGTCAGCCCGGAAATCTTTTCTTTGGAGATCCTGACGGTGGATGGGCATGAGAAGCGGGGCAGATATGTGTCCTCCCATCTGCACCTGAATGTCACGTTTCTGATCGAGGCAGATCCGGAGGAACCTCTTACGCACAGGCCGGATGAGAATGCGGCTGTTGCCTGGTTCACGCCGGAGGAAGCTGTGGAACGTTCGACGGAGCCGTGGTTCCGTACGCGGATCTATAATAAACTGAACGCGAAACTTGTGAATACGCAAACCGGAAAGTAGGTGAGAGATTTGCGTAAAGAGGATTTTAGCCTGCATTGGATGCGCAGTGCGGGATCGCATTGGAGCCGGATGACCCGGGAATGGGTCGATCTGCCGGACGATCATATCATCAACATGCATAGAAGCCCGGACAGTGGAGGACAGGGGTCGGTCGGATTCTTCCCGTCGGCGCAGGCCGTGTATGAAAAAGACCTGACAGCCGCGGCGGGTGAGACGGTCCTTATGCATTTGGATGGGGCTTATGAACATGCGGAAGTGTTCCTGAATGGGGATCTGATCTATCAGCATCCCTATGGATATACGGGGGTGCTCGTCGACCTAAGTGAAAAGCTTAACGCGGGTGAGAATCATCTGAGGATCACCACCAGTGCCATCCATCCGGGTTCGCGCTGGTATACGGGCGGCGGTCTGTACCGGGAGGTCACTTTATATAGGGCAGGCCGGATCTGGTTCGATCCCTATGCGGTGTTCATCACGACACCAGAAGCCTCAGGATCGCAAGCCCGAGTCCGTGTCGAGGCCGGGATCTGCGGTGTACGGACTGCTGCAGAGGGTCTGCTCAGGATCAAGATCCAGGATCCTTTCGGTAATACCGTGGCCATGACGGAAGCGGCTGTATCTTTGGATGCAGGGAAGACCACCGTCTGTCAGGAACTGATCGTGGAGGAGCCACGGCTGTGGTCGACAGAGGATCCGCAATTGTACCAGGCTTGTATGTCGATACAAACACCTGAGGGGGCGGACATGCATCTGCAGACCTTTGGCATCCGCTGTATCGAGATCGATGCGAAACAGGGGTTCCGCTTGAACGGTGTACCGATGAAGCTTAGGGGTGGCTGCATCCATCATGACAACGGGATGCTTGGTTCCGCTGCTTATCCCGTGGCGGAGGCACGTAAGATCCGCCTCTTGAAGCAGGCGGGCTTCAATGCCATCCGGACCGCGCATAATCCGCCGTCTACCGCCTTGCTGGATGCCTGCGACAAGATGGGCATGCTGGTCCTGGTCGAAAGCTTCGACGTGTGGCGGTACGGGAAGAATCCGCTGGACTATCATACTTACTTTGAGAAGTGGTGGGACTATGATACCTCGATGATGGTCCTGCGGGACCGCAATCACCCTTCGGTCTTTTGCTGGAGCATCGGTAACGAGATCATGGAGTTCGATGGGAATTCCAATGGCATCGAGTGGGGCCGGAAACAAGCGGAACTCGTCCGGTCTCTGGATCCGACGCGGCCGGTCACCAGCGGCGTCAACTGTGCCTGCGGCCGTCCGGAGGATTTCTTCCGCAGTATGGACTTCCCGGAAATGGATCATTACGTCAATTTTGTGGAGAACGGTGTTTTCCACGGCGAGGATCTGTGGGGCGCCGCCACGGAAGCAGGCATCGCCAATCTGGATATCGCGGGATATAACTATCATTTCCGCCGCTATGCCATGGATCGGGAGCAATATCCGGACCGTGTCATCATGGGTACGGAGACCCGTCCGGCACTGACTTGGGAGAACTGGCAGGCGGTCAAGGAGAATCCGAACTGTATCGGCGACTTTGTCTGGGTAGCCATGGACAATCTGGGAGAAGCCGGCATGGGCCGCGTCATTTGGGCCAAAGAACCGCCGAAGACCTTCAGCTGGGGTGTGCCTTATCCGTGGCTGTCTTGCTGGCAGGGAGATCTGGACATGACGGGATACCGTCTGCCGGTAAGCTATTACCGCAATGTGGTATGGGGCCTGGACTTAGGCATCCATCTGTTTACGAGGCATCCATCCCGGACAGGGTACAATTGCTATGGCAATGGTTGGCACTGGGAAGAGGTCTTCTCATCCTGGACGTATGAGGATGAGTGGATCGGGAAGCCCGTCATGGCTGTGGCATATACGTCCGCGGAACAGGTGCGGTTCCTGTTGAATGGCGTGGAAGTGGCATGTGTGCCCACAGAGCGCATGATCGCACGAGCGGAGATCCCGTACCAGAGGGGTACGCTGACAGCGGAAGCGGTCCATGGAAATAAGGTCATCGCCAATGATGTGCTGCAAACTGCCAGACCGGCCGCCTGTCTTTCATTGGATGCGGAGCATATGACCCTGAAGACGGATGGAAAAGATTTGGCCTATATCCGGTGCACGATCACCGATCAGAACGGGATCCCGCTGGTCCTCGATGATCGGGAGATCCATGTAGAGGTCGAAGGAGCCGGTGTGTTGCAGGGATTGGGTTCCGGCGATCCTTGCACGGAAGAGGATTACGGTACGGGCCGCAGAAAAGCATTCCGCGGCAGCGTGATGGCCGTGGTGCGTGCATTCGCACAGTGTGATGCGGATACGATCCGTGTGCGGTTTACGGCACAAGGCCTTGCAGAGGCAGAATGTATCCTGTCCGTCGCGCAAGTGCCGGGAAAGGGAGAATAATGATGGAAATGTCAGGTTACATGCCGGTGCGGTTGTATACCGGTGCCGGCTGCGTACAGGCACATGCATCTGAACTGCGGGGACTGGGCAGTAAACCCCTCGTAGTCACAGGCCGTACCTCAGCAAGGGTCTCCGGTGCACTAAAGGACGTGGTCACTGCGGTAGACGGTCCCTATGCCTTGTTCGATGAGATCGGTCAGAACCCGCTGCTGACCGACTGCATGCGCGCAGCGGAGCTTGCCGTGCAGGAGCACTGTGATTATGTGATCGGCATCGGTGGAGGTTCTCCTCTTGACGCAGCCAAGGCCATCGCGGTACTGGCGGGCAATCCGGGGATGACGCAGGAGGTGCTATACAGTCTCAAATGGCCGAAAAAGCCGCTGCCGGTGGCCGCAGTCGGGACCACGGCCGGCACAGGCAGCGAAGTCACCAAGGTAGCGGTCATCACTGTGCCGGAGGGGCGTAAAAAGAGTTTCCACCACGAAGATATCTTTCCGAAGATCGCTTTGGGAGATCCACGGTACACGTTTTCTTTGAGCCGGGATTTCACGGCATCGACCGCGATCGATGCGCTGGCCCATGCGACTGAGAGCTTTTTCAGCCGACTGGCCAATGAACTGTCTCAGTTATATGCCCTGCAGGCGGTAGCGCTTCTGATGCCGGAGCTTAAGAAGGTCCTGGAGCAAGAGGACCTGACGGCGGAAGACAGAGAGATCCTTTATAATGCTTCGATCTATGGAGGACTTGCGATCAACATCACCGGCACATGCCTGCCGCACGCCATGGGTTATCTGCTGACAGAGCAACATGGGCTGCCGCACGGCTATGCCTGCGCTATGTTCCTGCCAGAGTTCATCCGCATCAATGGAGCGGAAGTGCCAGAACTCGTGCAGCGGTACTTTGCGGAGATCGGTGTGTCGGAAGCGGAGTGGATGGATATCGTGAACGGCCTGCTGCAAAAGATCCATGTGGAGATCACCGAAGAGGAGATCGAGCGGGAACACGGCCGTTGGATCAACAATGGAAGCATCAAAAAAGGCTGGGGCGATATCGCGCCGGAAGCCTGTGATGAGATCCTTAGGAGGATCTCCAGATCATAAAAAGGAGAAGAAACCATGATCAGAAGAAAAGAAGAATGCAATGTCGAATATCGTGCGCATATGCGGGATGGCAATGGGACCGTCCAGCTGACGGCATTCATCAATGGACCTGAGGAGTTGAACGACAAGGGCCGTCTGTTCAGCAAGATCACACTGGAGCCCGGCTGCAGCATCGGCTATCACGTCCATGAGACGGATGCGGAACTGTTTTACATTCTGACGGGCACAGGCACGTACTCCGACAACGGCACGATCGTGACCGTGCATCCCGGTGACGTGACGATCTGTGAGACCGGTCATGGCCACAGCATCGCCAATGAGGGTGCAGAGGTCCTGGAGCTGGTGGCGGTCATCGTTTACAAATAAAAGGAGGATATGATCATGTGGGCACCTGCACGGATCGAAGAATGGAAGGATCTGCGTTTCGGTATGTTCATCCATTGGGGCCTGTATGCTTTGCTGGGCCGTGGTGAATGGGTCATGTACAATGAAGCGATCCCGGTCGAGGAATACCGTACACTGAAAGACCGTTTCACCGCGGATAAGTTCGACGCGGCGGCCTGGGCACAGACGGCGAAACAGGCTGGTATGAAGTACATGGTCTTTACAACGCGTCATCACGATGGATTCTCTTTATGGGACAGTGATGGAAGTATCGATGGTTTTACAGCAATGAATTCTGCGGCTAAGAAGGATTTCGTGCGCGAGTACGCAGACGCTTGCCGTGCCGCCGGCTTGAAGGTAGGATTCTACTATTCTCCCCTGGACTGGCGCTGCCCGGGATATTTCTTCCCGCAGATGTATAAGAAGAGCGCCATGGAGATGCGGCAGCAGACGCACGATCAGATCCGTGAACTGCTGACCGACTATGGAAAGATCGATATCTTATGGTTCGACGGCGGTGAAGATGGATGGCTGGCCTGGGGCCGCAATTTCAACAAGGTCGATGTGCCGCGCGTACCACGGGAGACGCCGCTGTATCCCGGCTTCTGGGGTGGAGAAGAGCTGAATGAAATGATTCGGACGCTGCAGCCTGGCATCGTGGTCAACAACAGGTGCGGTCAGCCGATCTATGGGGATTTCAAGACGCCTGAGGAGACCATCGGCAATTTCGACACAGACTATCCCTGGGAAAGCTGCATGACCATCAATGGGATCTGGGGCTGGGTCCCGGACAGAAAGCCGCATTCGCTGCGTTGGGTCATCCGTTCTCTGGTGCAGGCAGCAACGGGCGATGGCAACCTGCTGCTGAATGTCGGTCCACGGCCGGACGGTACGATCGAACCGCTGCAGGTAGAACGCCTGAGAGAAACCGGAGACTGGCTGGCCAAATATGGAGAAGCCATCTACGGTACCCGTGGCGGCCCGTTCCGCAATTCTGATAAAGGCGGCATGACATGGAAAGATAACATCATCTACGTCCATGTCTGGGAGTGGGATGAGAATGAGATCACGCTGCCGAAGATGGGCGGTGAGATCCTTTCCGTGACCGGTCTTACGACAGATCAGGTGGAATACTCCATCCATGATGAACAAGTGACGTTCAGTGTTGCTTCCGAAGACCGGAACGCGCCGGACACGATCCTTAAGATCGAACTGGACGGACCGATCGGTCCATGGGTGAAGCAGGGAGGTTTCTGGCATGTCTGAGCCGATCCTGGACCGCCGTCTGCTGATCGACCTGTATCATGATTGTTTTCCTGAAAATGTGCGGGAAGAAGCGGTCGTGGAACGTATCCTCAGTCATACGGAGGATCCCGCCTTCGGCATTTTTGCTGATGGGGCTCTGGCAGCGGCCTGCCTGCTGCATGGCCGTGCGATCACGATGCTGGCCGTCCAGCCTGCGTATCGTAGAAAAGGTTTCGGGAGCACGCTGTTGAACGAGGCTGAACAGCGGATCCGCGCGGCTGGATACGAGAAGCTTACGATCGGCGTTGGTACGGATGATGCGTATTTGATGCCAGGTGTTCCTATGGATCAAGGTGCGGATGCTTTCTTCCGGAAACGTGGATATCAGCACAATTGGGGCGAAACGGGCTGCTTTGATATGAGCATGGATCTTTCAGATGCGCCGGAGCAGCCTGTACACGTCGGGGATACCGTGCATGGGATCACCTATCGAATGGCCGGCCCCAAAGACATTCCTGGCATCGAAGCATGCGTCAAGGACGCGCAGGAAAGCTTCGTACCGTATTATCTGGAGACGGAGCATTATACCGCGGATACCAAAGCACCGGTCCTGGTGGCAGTGCGGGGTGCTGATGTTCTGGGCACTCTGATCGTCAGCCTGGAGGTAGAAGGCGAAGGGCTGGGCAGTGTCGGCTGCACGGCGACCCGCACGGATGCCAGAGGGCAGGGGATCGCGACCCACATGGTCCAGGCAGGCACACAGTATCTGAAGGACAACGGCATGCGGCGAGCGTTCCTGGGCTATACCTACACGGATATCCTGCGCATGTACGCGAGAGCCGGGTATCAGGTCTCACAAGAGTATTTTATGGCAGAAAAAAGATTCTGAACAAGAAAAAGGTCCGCTGAGGTGCGGACCTTTATTGTTTTCTTATGGTTATGGTATGTTGCTTCCGATCGGATCCATCGGTGCGGATCTCAAGGGTTCCGGGGCAGCGTTCTTTGTATGATGCAGGAGCTCCATCGATCTTAACTTCATAAGAATGCGTATCCTCCATGACGATCAGGATCACGGAAGCTTCATGAGCGCCGGCATTTTTACGATAGAGTAGCGTCAGTGCGGTATGGTCATCGTTCCAGTCGGCGCGATCGATCCAGGTGTCGAAGCCGGTGTTGATGGTGCCGGGCTTGAAGTAAGCGTTCGCCCACAGAATGATCGGTGCAGAGAGTCCGCCGAAGTTGTGGAACCAGCCGCCGCGGCCGGTCACGACGCTGACCATCTCAAATGTATAATGGGTGGCATCGACTTCGCGTTTCCATACGTTCAGCGCGCGCATGGCGATGGTATGGGCAAACTCCGTATAGCCCAGATCCAGCATCGACTTCCAGATGAACCACTGATGCGGGAACCAGACGTTGCCGTTCCAGTACCCGTTCACCATGAAATAACTCGCACTTTGATCGACGGCGCTGATCCCGTAGGGAGAGAGCATTTCCTTCGGATCGGTCAGATGGTGCAGGATCGCTTTTTCCTGTTCGGGATCCAGGATGCCCGCGATCAAAGGATAGATGCCGTCCAGGCCTTTGTTCAGGTTTTCGCCCGCAGGCGTACGATATTGGCCCGTGGGACGTGCCTGCGCATCATGCAGGACGTAGCTGAAGTAGCCCGCATCCGGATCCCAGGCGTACTGGTTCAGGGCGGCGGTCAGCCGCTCGATGTCGGCCGTGTATGCGTCTGCGTCATCCGTGCGACCCAGCATTTCTGCACAGGCGCGCAGGATCTTCGCGCTGCGGATGACCTGGCTGCTGCTGATGACCGGTGCGGCATTGCGCTGCAGCCCATCAGCGATCATATGCACCTGCGGCGGGTAATCGTCCATACCGCTGCTGGAATAGAAATAATCATAGGTGGAGGTCATGCCGCTTTTGTAACGTGCGGTGGTGGAACCGTTCGTACGGCCGGCCAGGAACTCATAATAGTATCGCATCCGTGGATAGTACTGCTGCAGCAAAGCTGTCTTATCCGATGTTTTCTGCAGCATCTCGTAGAAGAGATACATCTGCACTGGTACGGGTGAGCCGTGGTGAAGAAAAGCGGCATCGGTATGTGATGGATCATAAGTGTAGGTATCCAGACTGTAATCCGCCATTGCCGGGGCGAGATCCAGCATGCCCAGACCGATGAAGCCGGAATCCCAGGTATACAGGCTGTCCCAGCGTTTGCCCGGTGTATGATGCAGGATATAGTGCTGATCTTTATAAATGGGGAAAACGATATTTGTCAGAAGTGCTGCCTGCAGGAGGCTTACACTGAAGGCATAGGGCTGGCCCGCAGCCGTCAAGGCAAGAGGCTGGGGTTTATGGGCTTGGAACCAGGCTTCGTACCAGGAAGGCGTCTCATACGTTACGGGACGATCCGACAGGACCGCGTAGACCGTCTTCGTGCATCCCGGGTCCAGGAAGATCGTATGGACCAATGTGTCGTGGAAAAAGCCATCATCGCTGTGTTTGCGTTGGAAAGAGCGTGTAAATGGCGCAAGAACGTCATCGAAGGTGGGATCCGGATTGGACAGGCGCGAGGACATGGCATCTTCCAGAGAACCGGTCCGGATGCAGCGGAAGCGGGTATCCGGTGCAAAGGTACGGAGATAATAGGACTCTCGTACGTCCGGATAGGTGAGGGAGACCAAGACGCCATCTTCTGTCGGGGTTTCAGTGATGGCAGGTTCATAGGCGGGTTTGGTTTCCTGTACGGAGGGGACAGCGCCTTCCGGCAGGATCTCCAGAAAATCCAGTGCCAGACCGCCGGCACCTTGTGAAACGAAGTTCAGTTCATGTATACCGTGGGAAAGGTCGCCCAGTGACAAGGAGCAGAGGGCAGGCTCCAATGTGCAAGGGAAGCGCATCACACGGGTGTCATTCACCGTAAAGATGGCATCCTGTTCCGGCCTGGCCATATGAGCCACTTCTTCTATGGGGCGGGCCGTGTCATAAACGATATTGTGGGACTGGTAACGCACCCAGAGCACAGCGTTCTGCATAGGTGCATCCAGCGTAAAACGATAGGAGACCCGATCGCCCTGTTCCGCGCCGAAAGCACCGAACTGAAGTTGGGGCAGATGCCATTTGTTGGCACCATCTCCCAGGCCATGGCCTTCCGTAAAGCGAGGATACACGACTTCGCCCAGCTTGTGTCCATCACAGTTCTGTCGATCCCAAGGACGGGGAGAGGCGTAGGCAAAATCCGCGTAATCCAGGGCGTCCAGCAGGATCCCGCCTTCAGGGATCTGCACGTCGGTATACTGGGTCTGTGGGTACTCTATGGAAGAGAAATAATTGATCATCAGATCCTGGATCAGATCCGTGTGATTGGTCAGTTCCGTGCGGACCAGGATGGTATGATCATCCAGACGTCCGTAAAACACCGCACCATAGACGTCGTCAAAGCCTTGCAGATCGACCCGGTAAGAATATACTGACAGATCCGGCGTGGCACTAAAGGCACGCCAGCCGGTCGGCAGGGTCACGTTGGGCAGATGGATGTCCAGATGGGACAGAGCGGGGACGGTGGAAAAATCGAAACGGACGCCGGCGCGGCGTTCCAGATGCGGGAGGTGCGAAACCCCCATATATTTCTTTGAATAGGGGCCCCAGGCGGGAAAGCGGGCCACATCGTTCTTTGTGACGGACATGTTTGGATCTCCTTTTACATGGACTCTACCGCATTATACACGATATCTTTCGGCTTGTCGATTCTGGATTTCTATGCTATAGTGGACGGGAATCCATGAAAGAGAGAAGAAGCGATATGCGTTATCCTGAGTTTTTACCTAAGAACGGCACGATCGGCTGCATTGCCCCTTCGTTTGGCTGTACGACGGAACCCTACCGTTCTCTGTTCCTGCAAGCCCAGACGGTGTTCAAATACAAGGGGTACCAGGTCGAACTGGGTCCCAACTGCTACAAAGATGATGGGATCGGTAAAAGCACGACCCCTCAAGCCTGCGGTGACGAGATCAACGAGTATATGACACGCAAGGATATCGATGTGATCCTCTCCTGCGGTGGTGGGGAGACCATGTGCGAAGATCTGGATTACGTGGATTTCAAGCAGTTGAAAAAAGAAGCACCGAAGTGGTACATGGGCTATTCCGACAACACCAATCTGACGTTCCTGCTGCCTACGTTGTGCGATACAGCAGCGATCTACGGCCCTTGTGCCGGCGCGTTTGGTATGAAACCCTGGCATCCGGCGCTGGAAGATGCGTTCCGTCTGCTGCGTGGTAAACAGTTGGAATTCGAAGGATACGATCTTTGGGAAAAAGAATCGCTGAAAACGGACGAGGATCCTTTCCAGCCCTACAATGTGACCGAGCCAAAAGAGCTGATCACCTGGACGTACGATAAAAAGCAGAAGTGGGCACGCACGGAAGAGAAGGTCAAGATGGAAGGCCGTCTCCTGGGCGGCTGTCTGGACTGCCTGATCAATTTGTGCGGGACCCGGTACGACAAGGTGGAACGATTCAACCGCCGATATGAAAAAGATGGTATCCTGTGGTTCCTGGAATCCTGCGATCTCAATCCTTTGGCGATCCGCCGTGCGCTGTGGCAGCTGCAGCATGCCGGATGGTTCGACACAGCTAAAGGATTCCTGATCGGTCGGCCATACTGCGGTATGGATCCGGTCCTTGGCCTGGATGCACATGAGGCGGTCCTGGACGTGCTGAAGACCTATCACGTGCCCGTCGTGCTGGATTTTGATATCGGACACCTGCCCCCGCAGATCCCCATGATCACCGGCGCCATGGCCAAAGTAGATGTCAAGGGCAACGAATCCCATATCGCCTATAAACTGAAATAAAAGAAAGCCTTCCCGGCTCATGAGTCAGGAAGGCTTTTTGCGTGTAAAGACTTATTCGATCACAAGGGTGGTCATGGAGCGTTCCGGCAGCGTCACGCGGATCAGTCGGCCGTTCAGTCGGATCACATATTTCTGACCGACGGTCTCCCGGTTGAGCAGTGCGACAGCCAGGCTCCCATCCGGGTTCTGAGCAGCCAGCACATCCACCTTATCATCGCAGCGGGACATACCGATGCGTACCGCTCCCGGCTGGATATAGCGGGAAAAATGTCCAATGTAATCATAGGTGAGGTTGGTGGCAAAACCGCCATCATCGTCGGCGATCATACCGGCCGTGAATCCGCCGGGTACATGACGCGGACCGCCGTCCTTATCCACGCAAAGGTTCCATTCGGTCCAACGGTTGGTGCCGGCGTTGAAATTGCCGATGATATCGTGTGCGTAAGCTACAGCGTCCTCATATTCCACGTCTTCCGGCGTCCTGCCGTCGGCGAACATGGGGATCATGCTGGTACGGCCGGGCATATGCAGGCCGCAGCACTCGTCCATATACAGGACCTTGCCGGGATAGAGTTCGCTGGTCATCTTGACAGCCTCGAAATGATCGCCTGAGTACCAGTGGAAGGCGATGCCTTCGACCATGGGATCGGTTTCTTCGTCCAGGATCACTTCGGCGTATTCCAGCATGCGCTCCTTGTTATGATCCCAGATGTACAGGCCGACTTTGTCAGACAGACCGCCCTTGACCATCTCCGGATAGAGATGATCCCGCAGGAAGGTCTTGAGTGCACTGGCTTCCCAGACACAGCTGTCCCAGTTGGTGGCGGCTACGGATTCGTTCTGCAGAGAGAGCATGGTCACCGGCACGCCTTCGTCCAGATAGGCCTGCACGAACTTGACCAGATACCTGGCCCAATCCCCGTAATGCTCAGGCTTCAGACTGCCGCCGTTGCAGCGGGAAGGCGTATCATAGTCGATCTGCTGGCTGAAGAACCCGCCATAGGTCGCGGCATCGTTTTTCGGCCGTGCCGGGGGCGTCTTCCATGCCGCAGGGGGCGACCAAGGCGCCAGGAGCACCTGCACCGGCTGATCAGCCAGGGCCAACGCTTCTTTCAGCATGGGCAGAGTATATTTGCGGTCGCGGCCCAGAGTGAACGTCTCGAAGTCCGGATCGTTCAGAGGATCAGCGACAGCCTGATATTCCTCCAGGCTGTAATCGCAGCTGTCGACGGACATGCGCAGGAAGGTGACCTGGTTGGAACCTGGTCCAAAATACTTTTTCAGAGCTGCCGCCCGCGTATCGGGGTCCATTTTGCTGAAAAGGTAGGCGCTGGTCTCGGTCATGGCGGCGCCGAACCCATCGATCTTCTGATACTGGATCCGCGGATACAGATTGATCACGCCGTTTTCGACATGGTGCGCTTCATCAGCTTCCAGGGTGACCGGAAGCTCCCAGGCAAAAGGGATGCCCTTGCCATGGGCGGCTACGGTGGTAAACTGCTTGCATTTCATGGCATTTTCTCCATTTTCTGTGAATTGGAACTGCTTATGGCAGCCACCGCATGTGGCATGCTTTGAATTTTCTGCCGCTGCCACAGGGGCAGGGATCATTACGGCTGATCGCTCTATAAGGCGCCCACAGATGGGCACGGATCCTTTGCTGGATCTGATCCTGCGGCGTGTGCAGGGAAGAGAGGCGGATGGCTTCTTTAAGGATCGGCACCGCGAAGGCGAAGAGATCCTTCAGACCGGGACATAGGTAATACTGACCAGGTTCTCCATCTGCAGAATTTGCGAAACGGTCCTTTAAGCAGCCGCCGCGGCAGATTTCCAGATAGGGACAGGATCTGCATTCTCTGGTCAGGGCAGCCGTCTTGCTTTCTCCGAAAGAAGTACATAGCGCGGAGGAGAGCATCTCCTCCAACGGGGCTTCTGCGATATGCCCCAAACGATGGGACTCCCGGACAAAATGATCACAGGCATATACGGAACCATCGTGCTCGATCACGGGCACCTGACCGCAGACCGGTGCCATGGTACAGACAGAAGCACTGCCACCGGCCAGCACGGATGCCATCTCGGCGAAAAGCTGGACCTGTGTCTTCCCCAGGTCATGGAAGAACCATTCAATGAAGACTTCCTTCAGGAAAGAGCCATAGCCGACAGGATCGGCAGAATCCTTCGTGACGCGGCCCTCTGCATCCCGCCGTACGATGGGGATGAACTGGAGCCACCCAGTGCCAAGACCGCGCAGAGCACGATAGACTTCCTTGCCCTGTGATAGGGTGCGGTCATGTACGGTGCAGAGCAGATCCGGCTGGATCCCATGGGCGATCAGGCGTTTCGCCGCCTGATAGACCTGTTCATAGGTCGGGCGTCCATCCGCCAAATGGCGATAGGCATCGTGCACGGACTTCGTCCCATCGATGCTCAAGCCTACGTCGAAATGATGTGCGGCCAGAAAATCACAAAAAGCATCATCCAGCAAAGTTCCATTTGTCTGCAGGTTGTTGATGATGCTCAGTCCATCCGGACAGTACTTTTGCTGCAGCTCAAGCACTTTCTCATAGAAGTTGATGCCGCAGCCGGCTGGTTCACCGCCATGCCAGGTGAAGGAGAGGATGGGACCTTTTGCTGCCGCAAGACAGGCACGGATGGTCTGTTCCAGGATCTCATCTGTCATCGTATAAGCCGGCAGGCCGTCCGCATACGGCGTGTCCAGATAGTAACAGTAGGAGCAGCGCATATTGCAGAGCGAGCCCACCGGCTTGATCATGACAGCCAAAGACTGTTCGTTCATGATTTCAGGTGCGCATCAAAGAAGGCTTCGACCTTGTTCCAGGAATCTATGGCCTGTTCCTGCCGGTACATAGGCCTGTCGTAATACCAGATCCCGTGTCCGGCTCCATCATAGCGATAGAAGGTATAGTCCTTTCCGGCTTCTTTGAGAAGACCTTCCAGTCGATCCACTTCTTCCGGTGACGGATGCTGATCATCGTTACCAAAGATGCCGAGCATCGGGCAAGCGAGGTCGGCAGTATGGTCAGCCGGCGCATTGCCTGCGGGACCAAAAACGCCGCCGCCCCAGCAGTCGACGCAGGCATCGAAGCCATCGACGGTGCAGGCGGCCAGGAACGCGTGCCGTCCGCCGGAGCACATACCGATCACACCGACTTTACCGTTGGACTGGGGCGCAAGTTTCAGGAAATCCAGAGATGCCTTGACGTCGCCCATGACCTGCTCGTCCGGACGGCCGCCTGCTTCACGTGACTTGGCAGCGACTTCAGGCGGGGTACCAGTACCGACCCGGGCATAGATATCCGGGCAGACGACGGCGTAGCCGTGCTGGGTGAATCTGCGGGCCGCTTCACGGCACCATTCATCCCAACCGGGCATGTGGGGGATCAGGACCAGTCCGGGATGCGGTCCTGGTGTGAGCGGGCGGGAATAATACGCCCGGATCGGATCTCCCTGGAAACCGGCCAAGCCAATGGTCTCGGCGATCATGCCTTCATAGGCGCCGGTGTTCAGATCATTCCACATTGTTCGATCCTTTCTTCTTGACCTGCATAAGAAGCAGGTACATCATCCTTCGCAGACGACGAAAGCCTGTGCCAGATCCGCCTCCGTTGTGATGGAGACGTGGATCTTCTGTACGCCGGCCTCGTTCATAAGCGTCTGCAGCGGATCAGTGATATGGACGTAGGGGCTGCCATCTTCATGATTCAGGGTCTCGATGATGCGCAGATCAAAGCTATGCTTCACCGTATGCGGCGCCAAAGCTTTGAATACGGCTTCTTTACTGGCGAAACGGGTCGCCAGGTATTCTTCCGGATGTGCTTTGCTTTCTGCCTGCCGCAGTTCCTCGGCCGTGAACATGCGGGCCAAAGCCCCTGCGGACAGTGTATCCATCGCATGAAGGATCCGCGGGATATGCACAAGATCCGTGCCGATTCCGATGATCATTCCATATTGCCCCCTTTCCGTTTTTATTATATAATACTGTCAGGAAAAAGGTCAACCTGAGAATCAAGTTTATACAGGATAATACAACATGCTGAAGATCCAAAATATACACAAAGAATACATCACGGGAGAGTTGAAACAGATCGCCCTCAACGACGTCAGCCTGGAGCTGCGGGAGAATGAGTTCGTGGCCATCCTTGGCCCCAGTGGGTCCGGAAAGACTACGCTGCTCAACGTCATCGGCGGGCTGGACCGTTACGATAGTGGGGATCTGATCATCAACGGCGTCTCTACCAAACAGTACAAAGACCGGGACTGGGATTCGTACCGCAACCATACGATCGGTTTCGTGTTCCAGAGCTACAACCTGATCCCGCACCAGACCGTACTGTCCAACGTAGAACTGGCCCTGACTATCTCCGGCATCTCCCGGGCAGAGCGTAAGAAACGCGCAAAAGCCGCATTGGAACAGGTGGGGTTAGGGGACCAACTGCACAAAAAACCCAATCAGATGTCCGGCGGGCAGATGCAGCGCGTCGCCATCGCCCGTGCCTTGGTCAATGATCCCGATATCGTCCTGGCGGATGAGCCGACAGGCGCTTTGGATACCGAGACTTCGGTCCAGATCATGGACCTGCTGAAGGATGTGGCCAAGGACCGTCTGGTCGTCATGGTCACCCACAACCCGGAACTGGCGGAGACCTACGCGACCCGTATCGTAAAGCTGAAGGACGGGAAGATCGTGGATGATTCCATGCCCTGCACGGCAGAGGAGATCGATCAGGAGCCGCCGGAACACCGCAATCTGGGCCATGCGTCCATGTCTTTCCTCACTTCTTTGCTGCTGAGCTTCAACAATCTGCGCACGAAAAAAGGCCGCACCATCCTGACGGCCTTCGCGGGTTCCATCGGCATCATTGGCATCGCATTGATCATGTCGCTCTCCAATGGGGCTCAGGCTTATATCAATAATATCGAGCAGGAAACGCTGTCCGAGTATCCGCTGACGATCAACGCCACCAGTATGGACATCACCGCATTGATGCAAGGAGCGGAACAAGCCCGAGAGGTCGAAGTGGAAGAAGGCTATGCCAGGGAATGGCAGACGCTGAGCGCCATGTTCTCACGGGTCAGTTCGAATGATCTGAAATCCCTGAAAGCGTTTTTCGAAGAAGATGCGGAGGAGATGGATCAGTATGCGCGTGCCATCGAGTATACATACAACGTCACACCGCAGATCTATCGATTGATCGGGAAGGATGACTATCGTCAGGTGAACCCGGACCAGGCGCTTTCCGGTGCCATGGGACAGAACTATGGGATCGCTTCGACCATGTCCATGGTGAGCATGGATGCTTTTTCCATCCTGCCGAAGGATCCTCATTTGTACGAATCTCAGTATGAGGTGCTCAGAGGCCATTGGCCGGAAGAAGAGCATGAGTGCGTACTCGTTTTGTCCTCCGGATACCGGGTGACGGATATGACCTTATACGCGCTAGGTCTGAAAGACGCGGATGAGCTGGACAAGATGATCGACGCGTTTTATAAGAATGAGAATTACGAGGGATCGGATGAACTTACCAAATGGAAGCTGGAGGATTTTCTTGATATACGGCTGAAGCTTCTGGATCCTTCGGACCGATATACCTATGACAGCCAATATAAAGTCTATGTCGATCACAGTGACAATAAAGCCTTTATGCGCGACGTCCTGGAACAAAGCGATGATCTGGTGGTCGTAGGCGTCGTGCGGGCCAGGGACGATGAGGACGTAGCCATGCTGCAGCCCGGACTGTACTGCCACGCGGGACTGCCGACGTATATCATGGAGCAGGCGTCGGAAAGCGAAGTCGTCAAGAAGCAGCTGGAGGATCCGGAGACGGACGTTTTTACCGGTGTCCGTTTTGGCGACGTAGTCGAGAACACGATCGATATGAGCGACATGTTCGCGATCGATGAGGAGGGGATCGCCAAAGCCTTCCAGTTCGATCCGGAATCTTTCGACTTATCCGGACTGGATCTGTCCGCACTCGATTTTTCAAATCTGGACCTGTCCGGCCTAGAGGGGATGGACCTGTCCGGTCTGGATCTTTCCGATCTGGATCTGTCCGCGATGAACGTCGATCTGGCGGATCTGTTGAAAGATATCGATGTTGACGTGGATACCGATGAACTCATGAAGCTGCTGCAGAACATCCTGCAAGGGTATCTGAAGGAAGCCGCCAAGGATCCTTCTACGGATTACGCGCATATGGGTGAAGCCATGGGGAATTATCTTTCCTCAGAGCAGGCGCGGAACACGTTGCTGCAGGAACTGCAGAGATGGTTGGATGGGTATACGCCAAAACTGCCGGATCAGCAGACGGTATCCGCTCTCATCCAGGAGCTGACGCAGGGGTTCATCGCCTATCTGAATGAGCAGGAGATCACGGATCCCACCCAAGCCGGGGAATATTTGGAAGCGTATCTGGCCACGGAAGCGGTGCAGAACAGGATCAATACATTCATCAATGATATATCAGCCGAAATGGAATTGCCGGAGTTGACAGGAGAGGATCTGGAGCATTTCCTTACGGCCATGTACAACGATTATCAATCCTATGCCAAAGGCAATGATCTGCCGGATCTCTCTAAACTGGCGACATCATTTATTTCGTACATGGGCAGCAAAGAAGCCACGAAGACGCTTGCGGAAGGGATCCCCAAGGTGGTCGACACGGACAAGATCCAACGTCAGATCTCCAGAAAAGTCAGCAATACGATGGCGCAGGTCGGTAACCAGCTGCAGGGCGCTTTGGGCCAGGCGCTGTCGCAGACCATCAGTTCTGTAATGACCAGTGTCATGGAGTCTCTGGCCAGTCAGTTGACTACGACCATCACCGAACAGATGGGCAAGATGATGGAGCAGTTCGCTTCCAACATGCAGAACGCGGTCTCTTTCGATACGGATGCCTTTGCGGGTGCCATCACCATGAAGATGGATGCGGAACAGATGAAGGAATTGATGATGAGCATGATGAATACCGACATTGCTTCGTACGAAGGCAATCTGATAAAACTGAACTATCAGACGGAAGCATCGCCTTCCATGATCGCGATCTTTCCGCGCGACTTCGACAGCAAGGCAGAGCTCATCCGCATCCTGGATGATTACAATGCGCGCATGAAGGAGAGCGGTCAGGAGGACAAAGTCATCGCGTATACAGATTATGTAGGTACCTTGATGGGTTCTGTCACGAAGATCATTGATACGATCAGTATCATTTTGATCGCATTTGTGGCCATCTCGCTGATCGTTTCTTCCATCATGATCGGGATCATCACATATATCTCCGTGCTGGAGCGGACCAAGGAGATCGGTATCCTGCGCGCTATTGGTGCATCCAAACGTAATATTTCACAGGTCTTCAATGCGGAGACCTTCATCATCGGGCTGCTGGCCGGTCTTCTGGGTGTGGGGATCTCATTGCTGATCCTGATCCCGGCCAACGCGATCATCCATTCCCTGGCGGGCAGCAACGACATCAGTGCCATCCTGCCGCCGGTCGGCGGTGCAGCGCTGGTGGTCATCAGTGTGATCCTGACTTTGATCGGCGGCTTGATCCCTTCGCGCAAGGCAGCGAAGAAGGATCCGGTGACGGCGCTCAGAACGGAGTGATGCTATGGATCAGATCCACTTTTTACGTGCCTATTGGAGCGATATCATTTTAGTCGAGTCGAACGGGCGGTATGCCATGATCGATACGGGGTATGATCGGGACGCAGAACGTATCATCCAGTATCTGGATACGATCGGTGTTCAGAGATTGGAATGCATCCTGATCACCCACTTCCATAGGGACCATTACGGCAGTCTGCCGGCGCTGCTCAAGCGGTATCCGGTCGGAAAGGTCTACATGAAGCGCTTCAGCGGGATCAACCGGACGGACAGCAGCGGCCATCCCGCCACGGAAGAGACGAATCGGCGCGAGATGGAGCTGTGTGATAGCATGTGCCGACAGGCTGAAGCGGTCTCAGAATTGGTGGTGATCGATGAAAGCGTCACGCATGTTACGGTGGGGGACTTCGATTTCCAACTGCTTGGGACGGCGGATGCCATCCGCGAAATGTTCGAGGCGGAGGATTCGCCCTATCGCGGGCAGGTATGCTTTGGTGAGAACCCGAACAGTATCGCACTGTTCTGCGAGGTAGAGGGAGTTACGGTCTACCTGGGGGGAGACGCGAATAACAACAGCCTGGCGTATCCAAAGTACGATCAGGTGAACGAGCAATATGCGCGCACCGTAGGAAGGCCGATCGATATCTACAAAGTCCCGCACCATTGCTGCGGCAACATCTTCAGCGAGGAATTGCTGGAGATCTTCCGACCACGATACGCCGTCGTGACGAACTGGTGGATGACGGCCTGCCGCAGTTTCGGTGCCAATGTGGAGATGCTCCGCAAAGCCTCGCCGGCGGGAGAGATCCTCTTTACAGATGAGCACGGATATCGATTTATGATCGATGAAGGCAGGGTTTCGTATCACGAGATCCCAGATCTGCCCGAGATCGTGGTCGAAAAGGTCCCGTCGGAGACAAAGGAGCAGCAGGTCCGGTTCGTACGGGAAGAGCAGTGCATCGGAGAGGCTCTTTACGATCTGTCTGAAGATGGATCATGCCGGATCCTTGATTTCCGGGTGTACCCGGAGTTCCGTGGCATGGGGACCGGACATTATTGCTACTACGCACTGGAAAAAGTACTTCGCAGGGCAGGAGCAAAGCTGCTGGAGCTGCAGGCAGAGACTCAGCTTACGCGCGGCTTCTGGGGCGCTTTCGGGTATAAGGCGAAAGATACCGATGGGCCTGAAACGACATGGCTTTGTTGTTCCTTGTGACAGGAGGATATAAAAAACCGCCCTCGTATGAGGACGGTTTTTTTGTGCTCAAAAAACAGTTTATTTCTTGATCTTGAAGGTGTAGGCAGCTGCTTTCTTATAGTCATCGGGGATGAAGAGCAGGGTATCTTCACCTTCGACTTTATGATGGACAGCGCCGGTGCCGATCAAAGTGACTTCTGCATCATCGCAGACTTTGTAACCGATCAGGCGGACCGCCTTTTCCAATTTGTCGGCCAGGGAGATGGCATAGACGGCTTCTTCTGTCTGGGTGAAGCAGATCGGTGTTCCGTTCTGGTCTTTGACTTCAGGAACGGTATAGGGACGGGTGCCATAGATCGCTTCGCCGTTTTCTTCCAGCCAGGCGCCGACTTCCAGCAGGGGCTTGACCTGCTCGAAGGGGATGGTGCCGTCGGCACGCGGTCCGATGTTGAGCAGCATGTTGCCATTGCGGCTGACGACCTGGACCAGCATGTCGATGATCTGCTTACCGGTCAGATAGTCGGAACCTGTCTCGGTCCGATTGAAACCGAAGGAACGGCCGATGCCGCGGGTGGTCTCCCACTTATAAGGCTGTACCTCGTCGAAGATACGGTATTCCGGCGTGATGAAGTCATAATGCGTCGTCGTATTCTTCATGACTTCCTCGAAGCGGCCTTCCGCCTGGAATGCTTTCCATTCTTCCTCGGTCTTCGGAACCTGGATCTGGTTCCAGCGATCGTCGATGACGCCATCCTCGACGGTGTTGTAATAATAAGCGAACAGCTCGTTCAGGTTGTAGCCGTAGGGGAAAGCGATGTCGTTCCACAGGATGGAAGGCTTGTATTTGTCGATCAGTTCGCGGAAATGAGCGACGGAATAGGGCAGATATTCCTCCGGCATGCCCTGATGATCCACGAAACCGAGCGGTCCATCGATCGGACGGTCGGTCTTGAAGGTCCAGTCATAAACACCAGAGTAGTAGAGACCCATCTTCAGGCCTTCCTCGCGGATCGCGTCGGTCAGTTCACCAACGAAGTCACGCTTGGAATAATAGCCTTCGATATGGGGGTTCGGCGTATCGGTCGGCCAAAGCGTGTAACCATCATGATGTTTTGTGACCAGCACACAATATTTTGCACCGGCCTTTTTGATGAGTTTGGCCCAGTCATGGACGTCCAGGCCGGCATTCTGTTCTTCAAAATCCTTCTGGAAATCAAAGTAGCTCTTATCGCCGAAATGCTTCTTATGGAAAGCCTGTGTCGGGGAACCGGGAATACGCAGAGAATTCAGATACCATTCCGCATAGGGGTTATTGGCGAACATAGCGCTCATATCTTCCTGTTCCGCGATCGTCTGCGTCTGCTCGGCTGCAAAAGCAGGAACGGAAAAGAGGGACCAATGGATGAAGATACCAAATTTGGCGTCATCATACCATTTGGGCAGCTGATGCTGATGGACAGACTCATAGGTAGGTTCATAATGCATAAGAATATACTCCTCTCATTGCTTGAAATGCAGAAAAAACAACAGAATCCAACTTAAAACCAATGTTAGCATATTGACGATAAATTGTCAATGAAAGAGAGGATATTTTACCAAAAGGGAGAAAATGCCCTTCCGCGATAGACAATCGACTGCGGATGTGATACACTACAACTGCATGAATTCAACGCTTTAGGAGGATGAACTAAAATGGCAAGAGTGTATAATTTCTCAGCGGGTCCCGCCGTACTGCCGGAAGAAGTGCTGCGTGAAGCAGCCGACGAAATGCTGGATTATAAGGGCAGCGGTATGTCCGTCATGGAAATGAGCCATCGTTCCAAAGTTTATGATCAGATCATCAAAGAAGCCGAGGCTGATCTGCGCGACCTGATGCAGATCCCGGATAATTATAAGGTACTGTTCCTGCAGGGCGGCGCCCATCAGCAGTTCGCGGCCGTGCCCATGAACCTGATGAAGAACAGAAAAGCCGGCTATATCGTCACCGGTCAGTGGGCGAAGCGAGCTTTCAATGAAGCGAAGATCTTCGGTGAGGCAGTGGAGCTTGCCTCTTCCGCGGACAAGACGTTTTCTTATATCCCGGATTGTTCCGATCTACCCATCACGGACGATATGGATTACGTCTATATTTGTGAGAACAATACCATCTATGGCACTAAATTCTGGGAACTGCCGAATACCAAGGGCAAGGATCTGGTGGCGGATATCTCTTCCTGCTTCCTGTCTGAGCCGATGGACGTGACCAAGTACGGTCTTGTATACGGCGGTGTTCAGAAGAACGTGGGTCCGGCCGGTGTCGTCATCGTCATCGTGCGGGAGGATCTCATTCGTGACGACGTCCTTCCCGGAACACCCACCATCCTGAAGTATAAGACTCAGGCGGATGCGGATTCTCTGTATAATACGCCTCCTTGCTATGGTATCTACATCTGTGGCAAGGTCTTCAAGTGGCTCAAAGCCCAGGGCGGTCTTGAGGCTATGAAGATCCGCAATGAAGAAAAGGCAAAGATCCTCTATGATTTCCTGGACGAGAGCAAGCTGTTCAAGGGCACGGTAGAGAAAAAGGACCGTTCCATCATGAACGTACCTTTCGTGACCGGTGACAAGGATCTGGACGCGAAGTTCGTCAAGGAAGCGGAAGCGGCCGGATTCGTAAACCTGAAGGGACACCGTTCCGTCGGCGGCATGCGCGCCTCCATCTACAACGCGATGCCGAAGGAAGGCGTGGAGAAACTTGTGGCTTTCATGAAGAAATTTGAGGAGGAAAACGCCTGATGTACAAATATACCTGCCTGAATCCGATCGCTTCTGTTGGTCTGGATCTGTTTTCTGAAGATTATAAAAAAGTCAACGACCTGAAGGATGCGGACGCTGCTTTAGTACGCAGTGCCTCTGTCCACGATATGGAACTGCCGGAAAACCTGCTGGCCATTGCACGCGCAGGCGCCGGTGTCAACAACATCCCCCTGGACAAATGTGCAGAACAGGGCATCGTAGTTTTCAATACACCTGGTGCCAACGCCAACGGTGTCAAAGAACTGGTCCTGGCGGGCATGCTGTATGCCTCCCGTGATATCGTTGGCGGTATCGATTGGTGCCTGGACAATCAGAACGATGACAATATCGCAAAAACGGCGGAAAAGGCGAAGAAGAATTTTGCCGGTACCGAGATCTCCGGTAAGAAACTGGGCGTCATCGGCCTCGGTGCCATCGGTGTGTTGGTCGCCAACGCGGCGGTACATCTGGGCATGGACGTATACGGCTATGATCCGTACATCTCCGTCAATGCCGCCTGGAACTTGTCCCGCAGCGTCAAGCATATCAGCAATGTAGAAGAAATCTATAAAGAGTGTGATTTCATCACCATCCATGTACCGCTGCTGGAAGCAACGAAGAAGATGATCAGTGCGGAAGCCATCAACATGATGAAGCCGACCGCCATCGTCCTGAATTTTGCGCGCGACAAACTGGTCGATGAGGAAGCCATGGTCGAAGCTCTTGCAGCCCGCAAGATCAAGCGCTATGTATCCGACTTCCCGAATCCCATCACTGTCGGTGCGAAAAACTGCATCGTGACACCGCATCTTGGAGCTTCCACAGAAGAATCTGAAGACAACTGTGCATTGATGGCGGTTCGTGAGATACGTGATTATCTGGAGAACGGTAATATCGTTCATTCCGTCAACTTCCCGGATTGCAGCATGGCTTCCTGCCAGACCGCAGCCCGCATCGGCATCCTGCACCGCAACCTGCGTGGCCGGATCGCACAGTTCACCACCGCTCTGGGCGATGCCGGATTGAACGTTTCCGCTATGACCAACCAGTCCAAGGGCGATTATTCTTATGCGCTGATGGATGTGGATTCCAAAGTCCCTGAGGAACTCATCGAAAAGATGGAAAATATCGACGGCGTATTGCGCGTTCGGGTGATCCAGTAAAAATACATCTTCAGGGAGAATGATATGGCTCTGATCAAACCATTTCCATGTGTCCGACCCATACCCGAACTTGCGTCGGCGATCGCTGCATTGCCCTATGACGTATATAACAGGGCGGAAGCTAAACTTGCTGTGCAGGGAGATCAGGATACCTTCCTTCGTATCGACCGCCCGGAGACCCAGTTCCCGGATGAACAGGATATGTACGCGGATGAGGTGTATCAGAAGGCAGCAGAAATGCTGGCCGGAGACATCGCTGCTGGTAAATATGTGCGGGATGAAGCGCGGAAATATTACGTGTATGAGCTGACCATGGACGGCCGTTCCCAGACCGGTATCGTTGCTGCCGCTGCGGTGGACGACTACCTATCCGGGACGATCAAACGGCATGAGAACACATTGGCGGCGAAAGAACAGGACAGGATCCGTCATATCGATACATTGAATGCACAGACGGGACCCATCTTCCTTGCCTATCGCTCCGATCCTGTTATCAATGAAGTCGTCCAACGTGCCAAGACGCAGGCGCCATTGTATGATTTTGCTGCGGAGGATGGCATCGGTCATCGGGTGTTCGAGATCGCAGAACCAGAAGAGATCCGGCGGATCGAAACTGCTTTTGCCGGTATCGATTCGATCTACATCGCAGATGGACATCACCGGGCGGCTTCTGCCGTAAAGGTGGCGCTCAAGCGCAGAGAGGCGCATCCTGACTACACAGGGGATGAAGAATTTAACTTTTTCCTGTCCGTCCTTTTCCCGGATCAGGAATTGAAGATCCTGGATTACAACCGTGTCGTGAGAGATCTGGGCGGCCTTGCGCCGGAAGAGTTCCTGCAAAAAGTACAGCAGATCTTTCAAGTCACACTGCTGACGGGAGATCCGAGACCGCAGGAGAAAGGGACTTTCTCTATGTATTTGGAAGACCGGTGGTATCAGTGTGAAGTACGTAGGGAAGATCGTTCAGATGATCCTGTTGCGGGCCTGGACGTAAGCCTCTTGCAGGACCTGTTGCTGTCGCCGGTCCTGGGCATCGAGGATCCGAAAAACGACCCACGTATCGATTTTGTCGGTGGGATCCGCGGTTTGAAAGAACTGGAGCGCCGCTGTCATACGGATGCGAAGGCTGCGTTTGCCATGTATCCTACGGATATCAGCGAGCTGCTTTCAGTGGCGGATGCGGGGCGTCTGATGCCGCCTAAATCCACATGGTTCGAACCGAAACTGCGCAGTGGACTTTTCATTCACGAATTTTAAAATATCATGCATGTACAGAAGAATGAGCTTTTACATCTTCTGTACATGTTTTTTTATTGAATTCAGGATATGCCTCCTGTATAATGAGTGCAATCGATACGAATATGATACAAAAAAGGATCTTGATATAGGAAGGGGCCTTTGCCATGGAAAAGAGCGAGCATAAAAGCATATTCCGAAAGGAAACCTTGGATCGCATTTCTTCACCGGAACAGCTCACGGATTATCTGCGCGTGACAAATCCGGGTATCTGGGTCGTGCTGGCTGCTGTCATTCTGCTGCTGGCAGGGATCCTGGTATGGTCTGCCGTCGGCACATTGGAGACCACGGTAGATGCGACTGTTGTTGTCGAGCAAAACGAGGCAACGATCGTGACCCCTAACGGGCATCTTGCCAAAGACATGCCGTTGAGGGTCGAAGGGCAGGAAACGACAATCCGGATAGCTGAGGAGGATGCGTATGGCCGTATCATCGGTCAGACCACGGTGGATCTTCCTGATGGGACCTATAAGGGCGTCGTTGTCACGGAGCAGCTGCATCCGATCGAATTCTTATTGACGAGCAGGTGAGTGGGACATGGCTGGAATAAAAGTGAAACCAACGCGCACCAAGGGCGTAGCCAAAGTACCTGTGGTCATGCAGTTGGAAGCGCTGGAATGCGGCGCTGCAGCACTGGCCATGGTCATGGCTTATTACGGCAAATGGGTCCCACTGGAGCAGGTGCGCATAGACTGCGGTGTTTCCCGTGACGGTTCAAAGGCCAAGAACATCTATCTGGCGGCACAGCATCACGGATTTGATGTGACTGCATATCGCTACAGTGTGCGTTCGATCCGGGAATCCGGCAAATTCCCTTGCATCATCCACTGGAACATGAACCATTTCGTGGTCCTGAATGGGTTCAAGGGCAAATACGCCTATCTGAACGACCCGGCACGCGGCGTCGTTAAAGTTACGATGGACGAGTTCGATGCGTCCTTTACCGGTGTCACGCTGATCCCGGTCCCATCCAAAGATTTTGTGCCCGAGGGCAAACCGAAGAGCACGATCGCCTTTGCGCGCAAGCGTCTGATCGGCGCAGGAGCGGCGGTCGCTTTTGTGATGCTCACGACAGCCATCACCTATCTGTTCGGCATCGCCAATTCCGTTACGTCCCGTATCTTCATGGACCGATTGTTGACGGGAACGAACAGCAACTGGCTGTATCCATTCATAACATTTTTAGCCATCCTGGCCGTGATCCAGCTGATCGTAGCCTGGGCACAGGCGATCTATTCCCTCAAGATCAATGGCAAAATGGCGGTCATCGGCAGTACGACCTACATGTGGAAGATATTGCGGATGCCCATCGAATTCTTTTCTCAGCGCCTGGCGGGGGACATCCAGGCCCGTCTGGGATTGAATGCCTCCATCGCGGGCACCTTGGTCGGCACATTCGCGCCGTTGCTGCTCAATACGGTGATGATGATTTTCTATCTGGTGCTGATGCTCAAGCAGAGTGCGATGCTCACGCTGATCGGTCTTGTCACGTTGATCGTCAATATCGTCATGTCCAGGATCATCTCCAACAAGCGCATGAATATCACCCGCGTGCAGATGCGTGACGCTGGCAAGTTGGAAGCCACGACAGTCACGGGTATCAGCATGATCGAGACGATCAAATCAAGCGGCGCGGAGAATGGGTACTTCCAGAAATGGGCGGGCTACCAGGCTTCCGTCAACGCACAGAATGTGAAAGCCGCAAAGACCAACCAGTTCATCGGTATGGTACCGGCATTCTTCAGCACGCTCGCCAATTATGCGGTCCTCATCGTCGGCATCTGGATGACGATGCAGGGGCGGTTCACGCTTGGCGCCGTCATGATGTTCCAGGGTTTCCTGGGCTCCTTCATGGCACCGGCTATGACGCTGGTCAGTGCCGGACAGACCATCCAGGAGATGCGCACGCAGATGGAACGCGTCGAAGACGTCATGGAGTATCCGGAGGATCCCAACGTCATAGAGAAGGACACGGAAGTCAAGACCATGACCAAACTGCGCGGAAACGTCGAACTGAAGAACGTTACATTCGGTTATTCCAGATTGGAAGAACCGTTGATCCGTGATTTCTCATTGAAAATGAAGACCGGCGACCGGATCGCGCTGGTCGGTGCTTCCGGCTGCGGCAAATCGACCATATCGAAGCTGGTCTCCGGACTGTATCAGCCGTGGAGCGGCGAGATCCTTTTTGACGGGAAGCCTCGTGAAGCCTATCCGCGCGAGGTCATCGTCGGTTCCTTGGCGGTGGTCGATCAGGACATCATCATGTTCGAGGATACCGTCGCGAACAATATCAAAATGTGGGATGAATCCATCCAGGATTTCGAAATGATCATGGCGGCACGAGACGCGCAGATCCATGATGATATCATTCGTCTGTCCGGCGGGTATCAGCACAAACTGACCAGTGGAGGAAAGAATCTTTCCGGCGGTCAGCGGCAGCGCCTTGAGATCGCCCGCGTGCTGGCCCAGGATCCGATGATCATCATCCTGGATGAGGCCACGAGCGCACTTGATGCCAGGACCGAATACGAAGTCGTCAAAGCGATCCGCGATCGCGGTATCACCTGCATCGTCGTTGCCCACCGCTTGTCCACCGTCCGTGACTGCGACGAGATCATCGTTCTCGAGCACGGCAATGTGGTCGAACGCGGAACACATGACGAACTGATGGCTAAGGGCGGAGCGTACGCAGAGTTGGTAGCGAGCGAGTAGGAGGGGTCCTATGGGTTGGTTTGAGAATCAGATCGAGGAGCGGCGTAATGCCGATCAACAGCTACTGGAGGATTCGTTCATCCGTGTGGCAGGCGTCGTGATGGGCCACCGCATGGCGGAGAAATTCGCCGATGAACGGATCATGACCAAGGGTGCGATCGATGAAATATTGAAGTATTATCATTGCAAGACAGTAGAACTGCCGGATTCCATCAAGGAAGTGGATGAGCAGCTGGATTACTGTCTGCGGCCGCATGGACTGATGCGTCGTGCGATCGAACTCACGGAAGGCTGGTACAAGGATGCGTATGGCCCGATCCTGGCCTTTACGAAGGAAGAGGGGCTGCCGGTCACATTGCTGCCCGGTACTTTCGCGGGGTATGTCTTCAACGATCCGAAGACCGGCCGCAAAACCAGAGTCAATAAAAAGACAGAAGGGCTTTTTGAGCGGGAAGCTGTCTGCTTCTATCGCCCTTTGCCGCAGAAATCCCTGAGGATACCGGATCTTCTGTTGTACATGAAACGCTGCGTTTCCATGAGCGATATCATTTTGATCGTCGCGGCGACGATTGCGGTCACGGTGGTCGGCATGTTTACGCCAAGGATCACAAAAGCTTTGACGGGTCCCGTTTTGGCCAGCGGCCGGACCAGTGCCTTGATCGCGATCTCCGTTTGTATGATCTGTGTATCTTTATCCTCGCAGCTCATCGGCAGTACGCGGAGCCTTCTGGAAAACCGGCTCACGACCAAAACGTCTCTTGGCGTACAGGCCTCTATGATGGCGCGTCTGATGGCTCTGCCGGCCAGCTTTTTCCGCCAGTACAGTCCCGGTGAATTGAAGAGCCGCGCCATGTCGGTCAATCAGCTTTGTAATATGCTGTTGAGCATGGTCATGTCGACAGGCCTGACATCCATCACTTCGCTTCTGTACGTATCGCAGATCTTTCATTTCGCCCCGTCATTGGTGATACCGTCTATCATCATCGTGTTGGTCACAGTGTGCTTCTCTATCGTTTCAGCCCTGGTGCAGATCCGGCTGAGTCGGAGACAAATGGAGCTTTCAGCGGCTGAATCTGGCATGACATTCTCTTTGATCACCGGTGTGCGGAAGATCAAGCTTGCGGGAGCGGAGAAGCGTGTCTTTGCCAAATGGCTGGACCTGTTCACACAAGGGGCTGAGCTTACGTACAGTCCGCCGATGTTCATCAGGATCAACAGTGTGATTTCTACAGCGATCAGTCTCGTATCTACGATCGTTATGTATTATATAGCGGTCAAAAGTCAGATCGGACAGTCATCGTATTTTGCATTCACCGCGGCATATGGTATGCTGATGGGCGCTTTCATGTCCGTCTCAGGCATCGCACTGTCCGCGGCCAGGATCAAGCCGATCCTGGAGATGGCGGAGCCTTTCCTGAAAACAGAACCGGAGACGGCAGAGAATAAAGAGATCGTTACGGCGATCTCCGGCGCGATCGAACTGAATCATGTAACGTTCCGCTATAGCGAGGATGGGCCGTATATCCTGAACGACCTGTCGTTGAAGATCCGACCCGGCGAATATGTTGCTGTAGTGGGCAAAACCGGCTGCGGCAAATCCACGCTGGTCCGTCTGATGCTCGGTTTTGAAAAACCGGAGCGCGGCGCTGTCTATTATGATGGAAAAGATCTGGAACGACTCGACCGGCCATCGCTGCGCAAGAAGATCGGTACAGTGACACAGGATGCAGGTCTTTTCCTGGGCGACATCTATTCCAATATCGTGATCTCCGCGCCGGAGCTGACCTTGGATGATGCCTGGGAAGCGGCGGAAAAGGCCGGCATCGCTGCGGATATCCGACGCATGCCCATGGGGATGCATACGATGATCTCCGAGGGACAAGGAGGCATATCCGGCGGCCAGCGGCAGCGTATCATGATCGCCCGTGCGATCGCGCCGAAACCCAAGATGCTGATCTTCGATGAGGCGACTTCCGCCTTGGACAATAAGACGCAGCGACAGGTCTCGGAAGCGCTGGATGCGATGGGCTGCACCCGTGTGATCATCGCGCACCGGCTTTCAACGATCCGTCATTGCGATCGCATCCTGGTATTGGATGGAGGCCATATTACAGAAGAGGGGACGTACGAAGAACTGATCGCCAAAGGTGGGTTCTTCGCTGATCTTGTAGAAAGGCAGAGACTGGATACAAATACGCAGGAGCAACCAGCGTGAGAGATTTAGGTCGACCGTATGAAGGGGAGAATTTTATCGATGTTTACGACACATATTATGACAGCATATACAAGTATGCGCTCATGCTGCTGATGAACAAGCAGGATGCGGAAGACGTCACTGCGGAAACGTTTGTCAAAGCATATACAAACTTCAGCAGATACGACGCCGGGAAAGCTTCCATGCGGACCTGGCTGACCAGGATCTGTCACAATCAGGCGGTCAATCTGATGCGATCAGCAGCCTATGCCAAACGGACAGATCTTCCGGAAGAATGGCAGCAGGCAGACCCGAACGGAGATTTCACCGATCAGATCATGGATTCTGACATAGTGATGCGATTATATGTGCAGCTGGATCCGGAAGACCGAGAATTGCTCAACATGCGCTGTGTCATGGAACTTAAGTTTTCTGAGATCGCTGAGATCGTCCATGTGCCGGATTGTATATAGGACGAAAATCATTAGGGTAAGTATAGATCGGATGGGAGGTGTGCCATGAAAGCACGAAGTGAAAAAGACGTGGAAGATCTGATCAGAAACACTGCGTTTCCGAATCCTGGCCATAAACAGAAACTGAAAAGGCGGCTGATGGAGCAGATGACAGAAGAACTGGATCTGGAAGATCTTGATATGGCCGCCGGCGGCGTGACGGTCTTTCCGGAAGAGATCCAGGCAGATCATACAGGACCGGATCTTTCAGGTACGAAAAGAGTATGAGCACAGTGATCGAAAGATTGGCAGCACAGTATCCGCTGCTGTATCTGGACCCGGACAAGGATGAGCAGGCAGCGTACCGCAATGTGGTTCTGCGTGGTGATATGCCGAAGTCTCAAGAACTGGACCACTATCATGGAGATCCTATGGACCGCCTTGAGATCACAGACACGCCGGCCGGTCCGATCTGTTTGGCAACACTGGGAAACCGGCAGGATTTCGAACGGGTCATGCGCGGCTTTATGGCAGCCAAAAACGGACCTGACGTTCAGATCCCCCGGAGCCAGGGAGCCGCTATGCTGCAGGTGTTCAACTGGCCCAGGATCCATGCGCATCTGGCACAATTCCCTGAAGAAGAACAAAACGCAGAGTTCAAACGCTTCACTGCAAATAAAGGAAATTATGTCGACCAACTGATCGTTCTGTCCCGAGGGCCCTACAGTGATGTGGACGCCGTGGCGGCGGGGTGTTCAGAAGAGGATTGGATCCTGCATTCCGACACGATCCGCAGGTACCATGAGATCACACACGTGATATGCCGGCGTTTGTATCCGGATGACGTGGATGCAGTGCGGGATGAGCTGATCGCCGACATGGTGGGACTATACGCTGCCTTTGGATGTTTCGATCCGGAACTGGAAAGCCTGTTCCTTGGGATCCAAGGGGGACGCTATGTGGGCGGACGTCTGGAAAACTACACGGACGACCCGGAGACGATGGCAGCTTGGGTAAGCAACACAATGATGCAATACAAGAAGATCATAGATGTGTACAAAGGGGAGGATCCATTGGGTTTGATCCCTTTGCTGTACAAAAAAAAGGAGTCTTGAAAGACTCCTTTTTTCGTTTTGAGTAAATGGTTCACATGCGTGTCAGATGCACCATAGCGGAGGCATAGTCCACGCGTGGAAGCTCGACATACATGCCGCTTTCCATCAGCATCTGGCCGGAAACAATGACCTCCGTTCCGTCGATGCGGTAGAACGCCATGGGATCCAGACCTTTAAGTCGTACCTTGTTGACGACGGCATCGCCACCTTGAGAAGAGATGTTGACGTAGGTGACCAAGGCTTCACTCTTGTCTTTCGCCACGACCATCCAGCTGTCCCAGCTATCCTTGACGAAGATATCGTGCAGGCGGTAATAATCTCCGGTGGTGACCAAAGGATTATACTTGTGATAATCCTCGACCTGCTGCGGGATCATGGCCAGTTCTTCTTCATTGAGCTTTGTGATATCCAGCTGGTATCCGAAGGTGCCGCACATGGCGACATGGCCGCGGGTCGAGAACGGGGTCACACGGCCGGTCTGATGGTTCGGTACGATGCTGATGTTGGCATCGATCGCGGACAGAGGATAGGCCAGAGCGGTTCCTGCCTGGATCTTCAGACGGGCGATCGCGTCGGTATTGTCAGAGGTCCAGATCTGCGGGCTATAGTAGAGCATACCGGCATCGAATCTGGCGCCGCCGCTGGAACAGTTCTCCAGCAGGATATTCGGGAAGTCCGTGGTCAGACGGTTCTGCATATCGTAGACCCCGAGCATGTACCGGTGTTCCAGTTCCTGCTGCTGATCCGCCGGGAGCGCGAAGGAACCCAGGTTGGTCAGCGTACGGTTCATATCCCATTTGACATATTCTACGTTGGCGCTGGCCAGGACTTTGGAGATCATGCCATACACATAGTCCACGACTTCTTTGCGGGAGAAATCCAGGACCAGCTGGTTGCGTTTTAAGCCGCGTCTGCGGTCCGGGATCTGGATAGCATAATCCGGATGTGCACGGAACAGGTCGGAATCCTCATTGACCATTTCCGGTTCGATCCAGATACCGAATTTCATGCCCAGTTTGTTGATGCCATCGACCAGAGGCTTCAGACCGCCGGGCAATACATCTTCACATACATACCAGTCGCCAAGACCGGCATTGTCGCTGCGGCGGGCACCGAACCATCCATCATCCATGACGAACAGTTCGATCCCTTGCGCCGCCGCCAGACGTGCGATCTCCAGCAGCTTCTCGGTATTGAAATCGAAATAGGTGGCTTCCCAGTTATTGATCAGGACAGGACGCAGCGCATGGGCGTATTTGCCGCGGATCAGGTGCTGGCGGTACAGATCATGGAAGGTACGGGTCATTTTGCCCAGACCGGTATCGGAATGTACCAGCACGACTTCCGGAGTCTGGAAGGAGGCGCCAGGTGCTAACTTCCATCCGAAGTGCTGCGGGCTGATGCCCATCAATGCACGGGTATGCCCATATTGATCCAATTGAGCAGAGGCGGTGAAGTTGCCGGAGTAGACGAAACTGAAACCATACACGGTGCCGTGGTCCTCGGAAGCATCATGTGCCATCAAGGCCATGAACGGATTGTAAGCGTTGCTGGATTCACCGCGGGCAGATTCAACACTTTGCTTTCCATGATGGACAGGAATACGCTGCGCATTGTTCTCACGGGCCCAACCACCATACAAAGTGACCATATCCAGATCATCACGATCGAAGTCCACACAGGCAGACAAAGCGCGGGTCAAACGGACAGGAGCGGTGCCTTCGTTGCAGATCTCTGCACTGCGGGTGATCACGTCCAGATCTTCAAACACGGTGTAGCGCAGTTTGGCGGTGAGGCCAAGCAGCGGATCCTCTGTCAGGATCTCCAGTGTCTCGCAATCATCCTCCGTACCAAAAGTAGCAGGCAGACCGGCAAGCTGGGGTTTGCCTTTTATGATCGTATGGGAACGATAGACCAACGCGACGGCTTCATGACCGCCTTCCGTCAGAACGGAGAAGGCGCTTTCACGGAAATCACCGATGTCTTCGGTCGGATATTCCAATGGCATGATGTCCATGATGGTCACACGTTCGCGTTCGAAGGTTTCCGGTGCCGGATAAGGACCGACGGGATACAAGGCCGCCGAATCGGGCAGCCGTTTGCCCCAATAGGCATGCAGCAGGATCCCTTCCTGGCCCAGGATCTGGATCATATACGACGTATCCTTTGCATCCAGACGGAAAGAACGAGTCGATTCATTAAAGAAAATGCTCATAGTGTATCTCCTTGTGTCAGCCTGCACAGCAGGTTCATTCGAAATCATTATACTGACCCGAAATCAAGCCGTCAAGTGGATTTGAGGCCGGTTTTTCTATAGTTTAAAGCATTGAATTATTTTTCTTTACTATTTCATTATTTGATGGTAAAATAGAGGCGGAATGTAAAAAATCAGGAGGTTTTTAACGAAATGCCAAGACCCGTCGTGAAAACGCATGATGATGCCATGTATAAAGCGATCCTTACGCTGCAGTCCGTGGAGGAGTGCCGCCGTTTCTTTGAGGATCTTTGTGCCATGACAGAACTTAATTCCATCGAACAGCGATTTGAAGTAGCAAGCATGCTGCACCAAAACCGCGTTTATACTGAGATCAAAGAAAAAACCAATGCCAGCTCGGCAACGATCAGCCGTGTCAACCGGATGCTCAATTATGGCACCGGCTGCATCGGGGAAGTGCTCGACCGTATGCAGGCAATGGAATCTGAAAGCAAGGAAGAAACAGAATGAAGCAATTACTCTTAGGTAATAAAGCGCTGGCCCGCGGACTGTACGAAGCAGGCGTCAGCGTCGTTTCCAGTTATCCGGGTACCCCGAGTACCGAGGTCACCGAAGAACTGGCGAAATTCGATGAAGTCTACAGTGAGTGGGCGCCCAATGAAAAGGTCGCGATGGAAACGGCGTTCGGCGCGGCTCTGGCCGGCAAACGCAGTTTCTGCGGCATGAAGCACGTCGGTTTGAACGTGGCGGCCGATCCTTTGTTCACTTGTTCTTATACAGGCGTCAATGGTGGTCTCGTCATCTGCGTCGCTGATGATGCGGGTATGCATTCTTCGCAGAACGAGCAGGATTCGCGCCACTATGCCGTCGCCGCAAAGATCCCCATGCTGGAACCATCAGATTCTGAAGAGGCGTATGCCTTCGCGTTCAAAGCCTATGAGATCTCTGAAACCTTCGATACACCGGTGCTTGTCAAGATGTGCACCCGCGTGGCCCATTCCCAGAGCGTAGTCGAGACGGGAGAGCGCATCGTTCCGGAACCGAAGCCATATGTAAAGAATATCGCCAAATACGTCATGTCTCCGGCCAATGCCATCCGCCGCCATCCCTTCGTGGAAGAGCGTACTTTGAAGCTGAAGGCCTTCGCGGAGACCACGGATCTGAACCGTCTGGAGATGGGCGGAACGAAGATGGGTATCATCACGTCTTCAACTTCCTATCAGTATGTGAAAGAAGTTTTCGGCGACAGTGTCAGCATCCTGAAACTGGGAATGGTCCATCCGCTGCCGGAGCAGAAGATCCGTCAGTTGGCAGAGGCCTGCGAGCAGCTTATCGTCGTGGAAGAACTGGATCCGATCATCGAGGATCAGGTGCGTGCTATGGGCCTTCAGGTCCACGGCAAGGACCTTCTGCCGATCTGTGGGGAATATTCCCAGAATCTGCTTGCAGAGCGTTTAGGGGGCACTGTGCCGCCGTACAAAGGTCTTGCGGAAGCATTGCCCATCCGTCCGCCGGTCATGTGCGCCGGATGTCCGCACCGCGGGCTGTTCTTCACGCTGGCGAAGCATAAAATCACCGTGCTGGGTGATATCGGCTGTTATACCCTGGGTGCGGCCGCGCCTTTGAACGCCATGGAAATGACCCTCTGCATGGGCGCGTCCATCAATGCGGTCCATGGCTTCAACAAGGCTCTGGGACAGGCATCGGAGGGCAAGACAGTCGCCGTCATCGGGGATTCCACCTTCATGCATTCCGGAATGACTGGTTTAGCCAATGTAGCATACAACCAGAGCAATTCCACAGTCATCATCCTGGATAATTCCATCACCGGTATGACTGGTCATCAGCAGAATCCTACGACCGGATACAACATCAAGGGCGATCCGGCCGGAAAGATCGATCTGGAAGCGCTTTGCAAGGCTATGGGCTTTACCCGGGTCCGCGTGGTCGATCCTTATGATCTGGCTGCCTGCGACACCGCCATCACGGAAGAGCTGGCGGCGGAAGAAGCTTCTGTCATCATCAGCCGCAGACCTTGCGCATTGTTGAAATATGTGAAACACAACCCGCCACTGAAAGTCGATACCAATAAGTGCATCGGCTGCAAGTCCTGCATGCGCCTGGGATGTCCTGCCATCAGCATCAAAGAAGGCAAAGCGGTCATAGATGCGACCTTGTGCGTCGGCTGCGGTGTCTGCAGCCAGCTGTGCCGGTTCGGAGCGTTAGGAGGGACAGACAATGACTAAGAATATCATGATCGTAGGTGTCGGCGGCCAGGGGTCCTTGCTTGCCAGTAAGCTCTTGGGCCATCTGCTGCTGGAGGAAGGGTACGATGTAAAGGTATCCGAGGTACATGGCATGAGCCAGCGCGGAGGCAGCGTCGTAACGTATGTGCGTTTTGGAGAAAAGGTCTATTCTCCGATCATCGACAAGGGCGAGGCCGACGTTATCGTATCTTTTGAAAAACTGGAAGCTGCACGATACGCAGAGTATCTGAGACCCGGTGGACGCATCGTTGTCAATACGCAGGAGATCGATCCCATGCCTGTCATCACTGGTGCCCAGCAGTATCCGGAAGAGCTCATTGAAAAACTGGAAGCGTTGGGATTCCAGGTGGATGCCATGGACTGTCTGTCACTGGCAGAAGAGGCTGGTTCTTCCAAAGCAGTGAACATCGTTTTGATGGGACGTTTGTCCCGTTATTTCGAGATCCCGGTGGAGCGCTGGCAGAAGGCGATCGAAGCCTGTGTACCGGCACGGTTCATCGAACTCAACCAGAAAGCGTTCCTTTTGGGACGAGGATAAGCGAGTCAAAGCCATAGTGTTTCCGGCAGTGCGTCGGAAGTGCTGTGGCTTTCTGTATCATGTATGAAGTGAAGTTCATTATGAAAAAGAGACTAGTATTGATCCTAGCAGTACTGTTGCTGCCAGCCATGCTGTTGAACGGCTGCAAAGATAAGAAAAAAGAAGGAAAGACAATTCCACATACTGTGGAATATGAGTCTATGCTCTTCGATACCAGCTACGTCCACAAGGTAGACGTGGACATTGCGGAAGAGGACTGGGCAGATCTGCTGGAAAACCCGACCGATAAAACGAAATATCATGTGGATATCACCATCGACGGGGAAAAAGTAAAAGATGTTTCGTTCGCAACGAAAGGCAACTCCAGTCTGATCTTCGTCGCTGCGGATCCTGAAAGCGATCGCTATAGTTATAAGGTGTCTTTCGGCAAATACGTGGAGGGACAGACGTATCATGGGCTTGACAAATTCAACCTGACGAATCAATTCAGTGATGCCACCTATATGAAGGATCATCTCAGTTACGCGCTCTTCCGGAAGATGGGGTCCCCGCACCGTTGTCCAGTTTTGTCTGGCTTCGTGTCAACGGTGCGGACAGGGGCCAGTATCTGGCTGTAGAGGATAGGATGCTCACCGAGTATTTCGAGTCAGGGTCCTTCGAGCGGGAATATGATGAGACGATCCGGATGATCCTTCCTTATGTGGAGAAGGATCCCACGGCCTTTTTCACGCCGGAGGAGTTCAAGAGTGGAAGTGCGTGCTTAAGCGATTTTGTGCATTGCGGGCGGAGAGCATCCGCAAACAGTTGGATGGGGCACTTTCTTCAGACAGCACAAAACAAGCGGCAGAAGACAAAGTCGAGGCATCCGATCTAAATGTGACGGAAATGGGTGCAACGGTCCTGGGATAAAAAGAGTTCAGAAAACCTATGAGAGAAGAGATGACGATCTGCTTGGCGCATAATGACCAGGCAGAAATTGTAAAAGAGATCGTCGATAGGACGATCCGAAAAGTGTATCCTAAGTATTATCCTGAGGAAGTGGTACAGTTTTTTCTCGACTGGCACAGTCTTCCTCATATTGAAAAAGATATCACTGAAGGCAGAGTCTGGTTTGTTCTGCAGGATGGAAAGATCGTTGGAACAGGCACCATCGATGGCAATACCATCACGCGGGTCTATGTGTTGCCGGAATGCCAGGGTACTGGTGCCGGGTCTGCCATGATGGAGCATCTGGAGCAGGAGATATTTAAGACATATGACACGGTGGAGATCGAATCATCGCTGCCGGCGGTCCGATTTTATTACAGAAGGCATTACGTGCCCTTTGAACATATGGAACATCAGGCACCGAACGGGAAGATCCTGCCCTATGATATTATGCGAAAAACACGAACCGCAACCGTCTCTGTGAATCAAAAGATCTCTTTTCGGACCAGGACTGCAGACAGCGTACGGATCTACTTTGAAAAAGTGCAGGATCCGGAGATCCGGGCGGTCCTGCCGCAAAAAGCACAGACAGTGGAAGAAGCGCTTGCGGACTACGATAAGACCTTGGAGCCCGGTGCGTCCAGCTTTGGGCTTACGATCCTGGTGGACGGTCGGTATATCGGTGATATCTGGTGCTATGGCATAGACCCGGAAGAGGAGCCGAATGCCATGCTGAGTTTTTGCATCTTCGATAAAGCCAGTTGGAACCAGGGTATCGGGACAGAGGCGGTGGCAGCGTTCCTGCAGAAAGCAACTGCAAAACATGGCCTAAGATCGATCGGGGCTTTCACTTTTGCTGATAATATGGCATCCCGCCGCGTACTGGAGAAAAACGGTTTCCTCTTGATGGAAGAGTTTGAAGAGGACGGACGTCTTTCTTGCTATTATCAACGGAAAGCTGCAGTCTGCAGGGATCGACGGATCTCGGACTTCTCGTCACCGTTGTTCCAGACTGCGTTCCAACAATATTTCACGGAGTTTGGGATCACCGTCCAGGACTGGAACGGTCTGTTCCATGAAATGAACGAGGAAGGTGACAACGAGGCGATCCTGCGCACCGCGGAAGATGATAGTGTCATTGGATTCATCATGTTCAGACCTGTCAAATTTACCAGTTGGTTCTTTGAAGAGATCTGCGGATTCATTCGGGAGTTCTGGATCGCCGAAGCGTATCGGAATCAGGGACATGGTGCATCATTACTGCAGATGGCAGAAGACCGATTCAGGGAACAGGGTATCTGCACAAGTATTCTGACAACGGATACGGCAGAGCGTTTCTATCTGCAGCATGGATACGAATCCGCGCCTGGGTGTAGAGCGAAAAACGAAGATCAGGTCTTCTTGAAGCGATTGCAGGCATAAGACGAAAAAAGGAACCTTGCGTTAAGGTTCCTTTTTTGGTTCGTTCTTACATACCTAAAAGCTGCAGGGCATTGCTGCCTAAGATCCGCTCCTGTTCTTCGTTGGAGAGCGTACTTTCCTTGACCATCTGTACATAATCGACCATATCCGCCCAAGGACTGTCGGTAGCGAACAGAACACGGTCGGTACCATGTTTGCGCATGATGCGGACTGCGTCTTCCACGGAAAGGTTCTGGGAGGCAAGAGGAGCCGGTGGTTCCGTCATGACCGGGATTGGCCCGATGGAGAAGGCTGTGTCGATCCAAAGCGGCGCACCGGCCAGATCCGCTTCGAACTGGTACCAACAGCCCCAGCCGCCCATATGCGCCAGTACAAAACGATCCGGTGCCACGAGCCGCAGTACATTGAGGATCTGGGGTACGGAAGCGTAGTTATGGTCATAGATGCCGATATCGATGCCCGCGTGCGTGAGTATGATGAGGCCCAGCGCAGATGCTGTTTCGATGATCCGAAGGAACGAAGGATCGTCGATATTGCGGCCTTGATAAGCCGGATGCAGTTTGATCCCTTTGATCCCGCTTTCATGCAGCAGGCGCAGCTCCTGTTTATAGTTCTGATAATCCGGATGCATACCGCCAAAGGTGATGATACCAGAGGCGAGCAGGTCTTCCTGACTGTCGATCATTTTGTGATTGAGAGATTCGACCTGGTCCGGCCTTGTCATGACCGGCAGATTGACGGCGAAATCGACACCTGCGGCTTTCATGTTTGCAGTAAGTCCACCGATCGTACCGTCGACGACCGGTAGGGTCCTGGATGCGTTGGATAAGGATTGCAGTACGCGGCCGGCGATCCGGTCCGGGAAAGTGTGGGTGTGAAAATCGATGATCATGGTTCTTCTTTTTAACTTCTTTCGTTGACAAAATGAATAGCTTGTGGTATCATTATACACGGTTTAACAAATAAAAGCAATAAAGCTTTAAACAATAAAAGTGAAAAGAGGATATATCTCATGCCTGTTATGGATCTGCTGGAACGAAACCACGCCTTATACGGCGACGAAGTCGCGCTGGTCGAGCTGAACCCTTCCCAGAAGGAAACCCGGAAGATCACCTGGAAAGAATATGAACTGGTCCAGGCTACGTCCAATCAGCCGTACCGCCGTGAGCTGACCTGGAGCGTTTTCGATGAAAAGGCCAACCGCGTCGCTAACATGCTGCTGTCCCGCGGCATCAAGAAGGGCGATCGGGTCGCCATCCTTATGTTCAACTGTCTGGAATGGCTGCCGATCTATTTCGGTATCCTGAAGACCGGTGCCATCGCCGTACCGTTCAACTTCCGTTTTGATTCCAACGAGATCCAGTATTGTGCGGATCTGGCTGAAGTGCACATCCTGTTCTTCGGACCGCAGTTCATCGGCCGTATCGAGGCCATCGAGGAGAAACTGGCGCGCGGACGCCTGCTGATCTATGTGGGTGATGGCTGCCCGACATTCGCCGAAAGCTATATGGAACTGGTTGCTGATTGCTCCAGCCAGCCGCCAAAGATCGAGATCACCGATCAGGACGATGCTGCCATTTATTTCTCATCCGGTACCACCGGTTTCCCGAAGGCCATCCTGCACAATCATGAAAGCTTGATGCAGGCCGCGGAGATGGAGATGGTCCATCATAAGACCAACCGTGACGATACCTTCCTTTGCATCCCGCCGTTGTACCATACCGGTGCCAAGTTCCACTGGATGGGCAGCCTTTGGGCGGGTAGCAAAGCTGTCCTGCTGCAGGGTACGAATCCGAAGACGATCCTGGAGGCGGTCTCCAACGAGCATTGTACGCTGGTCTGGCTGCTGGTGCCATGGGTCCAGGATATCCTTACCGCTCTGGACAGCGGTGAACTGAAGCTGGAAGATTATCAGCTGGATCAGTGGCGTCTGATGCATGTGGGTGCGCAGCCGGTCCCGCCGTCTCTGATCCGTCATTGGCTGGATTACTTCCCGAACCATGATTATGATACCAACTATGGCCTGTCCGAATCCACCGGTCCGGGCTGCGTCCATTTGGGCCTGGGCAACGTCAACAAGGTCGGCGCGATCGGCATCCCCGGATACCGCTGGCAGACCAAGATCGTCGATGAGGACGGACAGGAAGTCAAACAGGGCGACGTGGGTGAGCTTTGTGTCAAAGGCCCCGGCGTCATGACCTGCTACTATAACGATCCTAAAGCCACAGCAGAAGTTCTCAAAGATGGCTGGCTGTATACCGGAGACATGGCCATGCAGGACGAAGACGGCTTCATCTTCCTGGTCGACCGTAAGAAAGACGTCATCGTCAGCGGCGGTGAGAATATCTACCCCGTGCAGATCGAGGATTTCCTTCGGAACTTCGAGAAGATCCAGGATGTGGCGGTCATAGGATTGCCGGATCACCGCCTGGGCGAGATCACCGGCGCCATCATCCAGATCAAGCCGGGCATGACCTGCACGGAAGACGAGGTCAACGATTTCTGTCTGCAGCTGCCGCGCTACAAGCGTCCGCGTAAGATCATCTTTGCGGATGTGCCGCGCAACGCCACCGGCAAGATCGAAAAGCCGCTGCTGCGCAAGCGTTACGGAGCAGAGCGACTGGTCGAACAACAGAATATGGCATAAGCAATGCACTGCCGCCGCAGGACGAAAGATCTTGCGGCGGTTTTTATTGTGAATTTATGTGGATGTGTGTTATACTGTGGATCAGAGTACTATGTAAAGGAGTGACACAGCATGAAACGAGCCGAGCTGTTGGAACAGATCCGGCATCAGTTGATCGTATCCTGTCAGGCTGTGCCTGGGGAACCCTTATATCTGGAAAACGGCACGATCATGCCGCTGATGGCGCGGGCGGCTCAACAGGCCGGAAGTCCGATGATCCGCACCAGCAGCGTCAGAGATGTTACCGCGATCAAACAAGAGACGGGGCTGCCGGTCATCGGTCTGATCAAGATCCAGTACCCGGGTTTTGACAGATATATCACACCGACGATGTTGGAGGTGGATCAACTGGTGGAAGCCGGCGCAGACATCATCGCCCTGGACTGCACGGATCAGCAGCGTGGTGATGGTTACTCCATCGAAGCTTATATGCAGGCGGTGCGTGCCAAGTATCCGAACCAATTGCTCATGGCGGATATCTCTACGTATGAGGAGGGTATACGTGCCTGGAAGCTGGGCATGGACCTGGTTGGGACCACCATGAGCGGGTATACGCCACAGTCGCCGAAGCTGGAGGGACCGGATTACGAGCTGGTCCGCCGTCTTTGTGCCGATTTGCCCATTCCGGTCATAGGAGAGGGGCGCATCCATTCGCCTGAGCAGGCCGTGCAGATGCTTGCTTGCGGCGCTTGGGCTGTCGTAGTCGGCGGGGCGATCACCCGACCGTTGGAGATCGCCGGTCGGTTCATTCATGCGATCACAGAGTATCATAAGGAGGAGCATTGATCATGGCAAAAGAATATCCCGGAACGATGTCCGTTGAGATCACGGAGCGAGAGAAACAGCATTGTGAAATAGCACGACGCGCCGCGGCGGAAGGTATGGTGCTGCTGAAAAACGATGGCGTTCTGCCCCTGGGGGCGGATGCTGCTGTGACTTTATACGGTGGTGGTGCGAGTTATACTGTCAAGGGCGGTACCGGGTCCGGCATGGTCAACAACCGCACCAACATCAGTATCACAGAAGGACTGCGTGATGCAGGTGTCCAACTGTTGAATGAGGACTGGCTCACATCCTACGACAAGGCATATGAAGAAGCCAGGAACAATTGGATCCAGAAGATCTATGATATCGCAGGAGAGCCGGGTGATTTTGGCAAATTATATGCCGCCCATGCCTCGAATCCTATGGTGATGCCCAAAGGTGACCCGATCGAGAAAAAGGAGACTGACACGGCCATCTTCGTGATCAGCCGTATTTCCGGCGAAGGTGCGGACCGCAAGGCTGTTCCCGGGGATTACTATCTGTCCGATGATGAAACAGAGACTTTGCGTGCGATCACGGCCTTGTATCCGAAAACGATCGTCATCCTGAACGTTGGCGGTATCATCGACCTGTCTTTCCTGGATGGATTCCCGATCTCTGCCGTGGTCTTGATGTCTCAGGCAGGGATGGAGGGCGGACATGCCCTGGCAGACGTATTGACCGGCGTTGTGGATCCTTCAGGCCGTCTGACCGATACCTGGGCATACAATTATTATGACTATCCCAGCAGCGAGAAATTCAGCCATAACAACGGCAACGTGGTGGAAGAGAAGTACACTGAAGGTATCTACGTTGGATATCGGTATTTTGAAACCTTCGCTGTCGAACCGCGCTTCCCCTTCGGTTTCGGTCTTTCTTATACCACATTCCGCTTGTCTCGCAGTGAGACCCATGTGGATGGGGACCGGGTGTATGTGACAGCCGCGGTCCAGAATACTGGCGAAACAGCTGGCAAACAAGTTCTGATGCTTTTCGCTGATCTGCCGGAAGGCACGCGGCCGAAGGAACGCCGCCGCCTGGTCGCTTTCGCGAAGACTGGCTTGCTGGAACCGGGGGCGGAGGAGATGCTGGAGCTTTCCTTCCCATTGTATCTGCTTGCGTCCTATCATACTGCGACCTCTACGTATTATATGGAGCGTGGATGGTATGTGCTCACACTGGATTCCTGCGACGCTTCCGGAGTTATGGAGAAGCAGACCGTTGGCACCTTGGCGTTGACGGAGGATCGAAAGCTGGATACGCTTACGCCCATCTGTCCGCTGCTGGACGCTTTGAAGGAGATCCGCCCGGAATCCATGCCGGAACGGCCTGCCTTCAGTGAATTGATCAACATCGATACCGCCGTCACTATGGCCGGCGCCAACATCACCTTGCAGCATATCAAGGACGATATCCGCAAATTGCCCTATGCTTTTGAAGTGGACGAGATCCTGGATCAGATGAGCCGAGAGCAGAAAGCACGCCTGGTCTGCGGACAGCCCAGTGTCATGAGCGGCGAGATCATCGGTTCCGCGGCCATGACCATACCTGGCGCGGCTGGCGAGACGACCCACTGCCTGGAGAGTCTGGGTGTAGGACATCTGATCCTGGCGGACGGCCCTGCCGGTATCCGTTTGCAGAAGCATTATCAGGTCGATCCGGAGACAGGAGAGATCTATAAGATGAATCGTTACGAAACATTGGAAAACCGCATTTTCGGCAAGGAATTCCTGAAGGAAGGCGCGGAGGATCATTATCAATTCTGCAGTGCCATCCCCGTCGGGACTTTGCTGGCTCAGTCCTTTGATGTCAAGCTCATGCAGGAGGTCGGTGATCTGATCGGCACAGAGATGGAAGAGATGGGTGTGCAGGTCTGGCTGGCACCAGGTATGAACATCCACAGAAATCCTCTCTGCGGACGCAATTTCGAATACTATTCTGAAGATCCTGTCGTCAGCGGCCTGATGGCGGCGGCCATCACAAAAGGTGTTGAACTGCATCCCGGATGCGCGGTCACGATCAAACATTATGCATGCAACAACCAGGAAGAGAACCGTCGTGGGGTATCAAGCATCGTTTCCGAGCGCGCACTGCGTGAGATCTACCTGAAGGGCTTCGAGATCGCGGTGAAAGAAGCACACCCGAAAGCTATCATGACTTCCTACAATAAGGTCAACGGTGTCCATACGGCCAACAGTTTCGACCTGTGCACCACGGCCGCACGTAAGGAATGGGGCTTCGATGGCATCATCATGACAGACTGGCTGACGACGAATTCCAACGGTGGCTCTGCTGCGGCCAAATGCATCTCCGCCGGTAACGACCTGATCATGCCGGGCAACCAGTCTGACGTACAGGAGATCCTGGATGCACTGGATGCCAAGTATGATCTGACACTTTCCAAGGATGATCTGAACGCCTGCTGCCGCCGAATGCTCAGTATGATCCTGAGACTGACAAAAGAGTGATGTCATGAGGATCGGTGCGTATCAATTCAGGGTAACAGGTGATCCTGACATCAATTTCGAACATATAAAACAGGGTATTGAAGAAGCGGCCAAAGCCGGTGTCAGGCTTCTGGCTTTTCCGGAATGTGCAGTGACCGGGTATCCGCCTTATTGCATCAATTCTGCTTCGGACATCGATCCGGAAGCAGTGGAATGGATCCATGAAAAGATCAGTGATCTTGCAGCAACCCATGATATGTTCCTTATTGTTGGTACGATCTTTTGGGATGATTCCCGTTGTTTCAATGCAGCGATCGCTTTTTCGCCGGATAGAGGAAGGGATGTTTACAGAAAACGAGCGCTCTGGGGATGGGACAGAGATAATTTCTCGGAAGGGCATGACACCGGAGTTTTCACTGCCGACGGTCTGAAGGTCGGCATCAGGATCTGTTTTGAAGTCCGATTTCCCGAGTATTTCAGAGAACTGTATCAAGAGCAGACGGATCTGAACATCATCTTGTTCTATGATACGTCGGATCACGAGCATCTTGAACGATATAGCCTGATCAAGGGGCATATCCAGACCAGAGCCGTGGAAAATGTGTGCCATACCCTTACGTGCAACACCGGAGCACCTTACCAGACCGCACCGACCGGGATGTTCGATCGATCCGGAAAGATATTGACAGAACTGGAAGCTGGGAAAGAAGGACTTTTGGTCTATGATCTCGATCCGGCGCCTTTGAATTTTGGTGAATCGGGAAGGAAAGAGATCTCAGACCGCCTGTGCAGACAGAGGACTCTTTGATGATTTTTTCAGAATCAAAAGAAATGAAGATCAGGCTCAGATCTGATCAAACGAAGATGCTTTCAACAAAGGAAGCCATAAAAACGATCATTAAAGAGAATCCCGACACGGTCATGGCGTTCGACATATATGAGGGAGATGAACTGATCGGTTTCGTTTTGGTCCGCTGTTTCGAAGAGCAGAAATATTTCTTGTGGGAATACGCTATCGATATGGATCATCAGAACCAACATAAAGGGACAAAGGCTTTGAAAGAGTTCATTTCGTATATGAAAAAGGACCATGGTGCCAAAGAGTTCACTACAACATACATATATGGCAACGACCATGCAAAGCATGTATATGAAACCGTGGGTTTCGTCGAGACCGACGTGGTGGATGAACCAGATTGCCATGAAGTGAATATGGCGTATTACGTGTGAAGAGAGCGGTCAAGCTGCGGGTTTGCTCATGTGTGATGGATCAAATATGAGAGTTTTTCATCATTGTATCCACCATGATCCTTCAGCAAATGGATGCTTTGAATCAAATCAGGGGTATTTGATCCATGGATTGGATCAGTCTTAAGGGATCCTTGGAATTATATCCACTGTTTTTCTGGATGGATCCAGATCGATCATTAAAAGAATGATTTTTGATCCAATAGACGATCCAAAATCAAAGAAAAGACGCATAAATATGATAGTGTCCTGATAAAAACGGGAGCCTTCGTGCTTACAGCACTCCCGGCTCCCTGAAAACACTCGGACTCTCGTGCTTTGCACTGCGTCCTCGTGTTTTTTGTATCCATAAAGTTGTGTTTTGATAAAAACGGGAGCCTTCGTGCTTACAGCACTCCCGGCTCCCTGAAAACACTCGGACTCTCATGCTTCGCACTACGTCCTCGTGTTTTTTGCGTTCTTAAGGTCAAATAAAGCCGTGTCAGCGCATAAATGTGCTTCCACGGCTGTATTTGACTTTAGAACGCTTTTTATCACTTTCCCAGGGCTGTCTTTTGTTCGACAACGGTGGGTTTTTCGTAGCAGGCGAAGCAATCGTCTACGAACATACGGTCAGGTGCTTTGGAGAACAGGCTGACGATGGGGACGATGACGAGACCCAGCAGCATAGCCATAGCGCCGCAGACGATCGGGGAACGCATCCATACGGGCAGAAGTGCCGGTCTGAGCATATCTACGACCATCAGAACGGAACCAAACACGAAGCAGACCCAGCAGGAAAGCTCGGTGGTACGTTTCCAGTACAGGGAGTACAGGAAAGGAGCCAGGAAGGAACCGGCCAAAGCGCCCCAGGAAATACCCATCAGCTGCGCGATGAAAGTAACCTTGCTCTTGTACTGGACAAGTGCGATGATGGAAGAGATCGCGATGAATACAACGATCAGGATACGGATCAACAGGACCTGTTTCTTGTCATCCATGTCTTTGACGAACTGACCCTTGATGAAGTCGATCGTCAAGGTGGAGCTGGACGTCATGACCAGAGAAGACAGGGTGGACATGGAAGCGGAGAGGACCAGGATCACGACCAGAGCCAGCATGAAGGGTGAGAGACCTTCCAGCATGGTCGGGATGACAGAGTCGAAACCATTCTTCGCGATATCGATCTTATCAGAGAACAGACGGCCGAAACCACCAAGGAAGTAGCAGCCACCAGCAACGACGATCGCGAAAATTGTGGAGATGACGGTACCCTTTTTGATGGAGCCTTCATCTTTGATCGCATAGAACTTCTGGACCATCTGCGGCAGACCCCAGGTACCCAGGGAAGTCAGTATGACGACGAACAATAGATTCAATGGATCCGGGCCCAGGAAGGAGTTGAAGATACCGGGCGTGGTGGAGACGGTTTCGTCCTGTACGGCAGCCAGGCCGTTCATGGCCTCGATCAGACCGCCCTTGCTGCCGATGACAGCGGCGATGACGGCTACGATACCTACGAGCATGATCATGCCCTGGATGAAGTCATTGATGGCGGTAGCCATGTAACCACCGGCGATGACGTAGATGGCGGTCAGCACAGCCATCAGGATGATGCAGACAGAGTAGTCGATATGGAAAGCCATACCGAACAGACGAGACAGACCATTATACAGAGAAGCGGTATAGGGGATCAGGAAAATGAAGATGATGACAGAAGACACGATCTTCAGAGTGTTGCTGGAGAAGCGGCGGCCGAAGAATTCCGGCATGGTTGCGGAATCCAGATGCTGCGTCATGATGCGCGTGCGGCGGCCAAGGATGACCCAAGCCATCAGGGAGCCAATGATCGCATTACCGATCCCGGCCCAAGTCGCGGCGATGCCATATTTCCAGCCGAACTGTCCTGCGTAGCCAACGAATACGACAGCAGAGAAATAAGAAGTGCCGTAAGCGAAAGCAGTAAGCCAAGGACCGACGGAACGACCGCCAAGGACGAATCCGTTGACGTCCGTCGCGTTCTTACGACAGTAGAGACCGATGGCGACCATCACGCCAAAGTACAAGATGAGCAATGCGAGTTTCATAGTTTTACCTCCTGTTGGTTTAACGCTTTGAAGCGTTAAACCTTGAAATCGTTAAAGAGTATACAACAGGCTGAAATGATTGTCAAGGGTTTTTCGATAGATTTTTTTATTTTACTTTTCTCGTCTTAAGGGGTATAATGACGAAAAGTCGTATTTAGCGGTTTTAATAGCTGAAGAAAGGGTCATATCATGAAGCTTTGGTATCAGTCTCCTGCGAAACGCTGGGATCAGGCTCTGCCTTTAGGCAACGGCCGCCTAGGCGCTATGGTGTTCGGTGGGATCGAGAAAGAACATATCCAATTAAATGAAGATACACTCTGGGGCGGCTCGTATGTCGACCGTCATAACCCGGACGCGTTGGAAGCGCTGCCGAAGATCAGAGCGTATATATTGAACGATCAGATCGCGGAAGCAGAGCGCCTGGCTAAATATGCGCTCACAGCTACACCGCAGTCTGAACGGCCATACCAGTCCCTGGGCGATCTGCTGATCACCTTTTATGGAAAACATATCGTCAATCCAAACGAAGAATTCGTCCCCATGTTCGGCGCATCTCTGGATCCGGATAAGCAGCCGGATACCTATGAACGAAGCTTGGTCTTGGACGAGGCGATCGCTCGTACACGTTTTACCAAAGGGGAAGATGTGCATGAGAGAGAAGTCTTCATTTCGTATCCCGATGATGTGCTGGTCATCCATCTGAAAGCGGAAGGGTCCGAGAAGCTTCATTTTGATTGTGCCTTTGATCGACGCCGCAATTTGGACCATGCCTGGAAGGTCGATGACCATACCATCGCCTATGATGGCAGCACTGGTGAGAACGCAATTCGTTTCACTGGCATGATGACGGCAGTCCTGAAAGAAGGAAAGATATCTACCATCGGCGAACACCTGATCATCGAAGAAGCTCCGGAAGTTACCTTATTATTTACTGCAGCGACATCTTTCCGCTTCGAGGATACAGAAGCAGCCTGCCGCGATATCCTGGCCAAAGCAGCTGTCAAGGACTATGAGACGCTCAAGGCAGCCCATATCGCGGACTATAAAGCGCTGTTTGATCGGGTCAGCCTGTCCTTCGGTGCGGATGAAAAAGCAAACGTTCCTACAGATGATCGTCTTGCGCAGGTGCGTGACGGAGCCACCGATCCCGGACTTGTGGCCATGTATTATCAATATGGCCGCTATCTGATGATCGCCTGTTCACGGCCGGGTTCTATGCCTGCGAACCTGCAGGGCATCTGGTGTGACAGTTTCTTCCCGATCTGGGACAGTAAATATACCATCAATATCAATACGGAAATGAACTACTGGCCCGTAGAGACAGCCGGCCTTGCGGAGTGCCATCTGCCGCTGTTCGATCTGCTGGAGCGCATGAAGCCGCATGGACAGGAAACAGCGCGCCGCATGTACGGCTGCCGGGGGTTCGTGGCGCATCACAATACGGATCTGTATGCGGATACCGCGCCGCAGGACATGGTCGTTTCATCCACATATTGGCCTATGGGTGCCGCATGGCTCAGCACGCATATCATGGAGCATTATGCCTACACCCAGGATCTGAAATTCCTGGAGGACCATTACGATACATTATATCAGGCGGTATTGTTCTTTAAGGACTTCTTGATCGAAGATGAGCAAGGGCGCCTGGTCACCTGCCCATCCATCTCGCCGGAGAATACCTTCATCCTGGAGAACGGGACATTTGGACGACTGACGGCAGGCCCTGCCATGGACAATCAGATCCTGACGATGCTGTTCGAACAGTTCATGGAAGCGTCTGCCATCCTGGACCGTGATCCGGATTTCCGCGCCGAAGTCCAGAATATGAAAGATCGTCTTCCGAAGAGCGGGATCGGCCGTTACGGTCAGTTGATGGAGTGGCGCAATGATTACGCGGAGGCGGAACCGGGCCATCGTCACGTATCTCAGTTGTTCGGTGTCTATCCCGGCAACCTGTTTACTTTAGAAGATACACCGGAACTGGCCAAAGCCGCACAGGCCACTTTGGAGCGCCGTCTTGCCAATGGTGGCGGGCACACCGGGTGGAGCCGCGCCTGGATCATCCTTTTGTGGGATCGATTCCGCGATGGAAACAAGGTCCTGGAGAATATCGAAGCTTTGTTCCGCCAGTGCACCTATGACAATTTGATGGATAATCATCCGCTGGGACGGGGCTCCGTTTTCCAGATCGATGGCAATTTCGGGGCCACGGCAGGCATCACCGAGATGCTTGTACAGAATTACGGCGGACGTGTCGTTCTGCTGCCGGCATTGCCGGATGCACTGCCGGAGGGCACCCTGAAAGGCTTGAGGCTGCGCGGCAATGCTTCTCTGGATCTGACCTGGAAAGATGGTAAAGTGCAGAAATATACCATCACAGCAGATCAGCCGTGGCAGGCGGTCCTTTGCATCGATGGAGATGAGAAGTTGATCACTTTGGAAGCAGGGGAGACCTACGATGCAGTATGCTAAACGTGTATGGTTGCTGGTTTTGATCCTCTGTCTTCTGGTGGTGCATCCATCAACGGCTGCTGCAGAAGATGAGGATACGCTCCATATCTATTTCTACCATGAGACCACCTGCGGGTCCTGTGATGGGACGACGGAGTTCTTCGACATCTTCAACACACAGGTAGGTGACGTGAAGGAGGACTATCAGTACGAGGTACATACGGTCAACACCTTCAAGGAAGGCGGCACGGAACGTCTTGAGGAGCATCTGAAGACCATAGGCAAGACACGGGCAGATATTTCCCTGCCCTGTGTGATCATTGGTGAAGAAGTGCTCAGCGGCCTGCCCCAGATCGAAGACGGGATCCGGGCGTTGTTCCTGAAATATGCAACGGCTCCATCCGCGACCTACGTGGATCTTCCGGAAGAAGAGGGTACGAAAGATACTGAAAAAGATGTTTTCGCGGATGTGGAAGTGCCAAAGGACAGCGCGTATCTTTGCGGCTTCGTGACATTGTCCTGCCATGATTGTGAGCGTGCAGAAGCCTACTATGAGACTCTGCCTGGAACCGTCATGGTCGATGGGAAAGAATATCCGCTCGTCATACAACTGTTCAATATCGCTGAACCGGAAGGGATCGAAAAGATCCGCGCCATGTTCAGCGCCTATGACGTACCGGAAGAAGATCAGCTGGTGCCGATCGTCTTTTATAAAGACGGTTATATTGCCGGCGCTTCCCATATCGTAGAGCAGATGGATGCGCATCTGACCAATGGAGATCTGCTGGATTTCCGATATCCGGAGACCGGATCCAAGGTCGAACCGCTGCAGGCGAAAGATCTGCCGGGCATCGCTTTGACAGGCTTCATCAATGGATTCAATCCTTGCTCGATCTCGATCCTGTTCTTGCTGCTTTCGCTGATCATGATCGACAAACGCCGCATCCTCAAAGTCGGCTTCACATTCATAGCCGGCAAATATGTGGCCTATTTCCTGCTGGGCATCGGACTGTATTCCCTGGTATCTGTCCTGGATTTCGTATGGTTCGAGACCGTGCAGAAGGTGATCACAGTCATTTTGATCGTGGCTGCTCTATACCTGGCCATCCTCAATCTGATGGATTTCTTCGCCGTTCGGAAACAGGAATATGGCAAGGTGAAGGCACAGCTGCCGGAAAGCTTCCGCCGGTTCAACAACAATCTGGTCAAAAAGGTCCTGAAGGATCAGAACCGCAAATGGCTGCTGCCGGTCATTTTCCTGGCGGCCATGGTGATCTCTGCCGGTGAGTTCCTTTGCACAGGGCAGATCTATCTGGGGACGATCATTTATATGCTCAAACGGGGTACCGGAAGCATGACGATCACCATCGTTGCTTTCCTGGTGTACATCACGGCCATGTGCCTGCCGCAGGCCATCATGATCCTGCTCGTACGGGGCGGAGCGAATGTCATCAGTCTGACGGAAGGTACACGTAAGCGTTTTCCGATCATCAAATTCGTCAATTTCCTGGTGTTCATCCTGTTCGCTGTCCTCTTGTACCGCATCAGTTTTATGTAGAAGGAGATCTGTCGATGTTATTTGGTAAGAAAAAAGCTAAGCCGAAGAAGAAATTCAGCATCACGGCCGCGGGCGTGGAAGTCTTTCGTGCGCCGTTGATCGAGATCCCGCTGAAAGAGCAGACGATCATTGAAAAGAGCATCCAGTTCTTTGATGATCCGGAACCATGCTACATCCATCGTGGTGCGGTCGTGACGCGTTTGGCGGATGAACTGGCTCAGGCGGCGGAGGCTGCGGGCGGATCCTTGGAAGCGGATACGCTGAAAGAGGAGTATAAAAACTGGATCGCATTTGAGGGGATCGAATCGATACGGCTGATAGAAGAATAATCTTGTATTTCCATCTTGAGTGCGCTATACTTGGGTGTAAGTTTCATTAACTGTAAGAAAGGAACTTGAATCATGAAATTAGGTATCAGTATTTACTGCCTGGATAACGCCATGGCGGAAGGTATGACCGTCTATGAGGCTATGGATTGGGCAAAGGAGCATGGCTGCGAACATATCGAATTCGTTCCTTTCCATCTGCCCCTGGTGGATGAAAAGAACAAATGCCTGAACACGGAGCTGATCGATAACGTCCGTGAATACGCCAAGAAGATCGATCTGGAGATCTCTACATATTCCGTCAATGCCGATCTGATCAAACCGGATGCGGCAGAGCGCCGTGCGGAGATCGAGCGTGTCAAGCTGCATATCGATGCGGCCGCTCGTCTTGGCCTGAAATGGATGCGTCATGATATCGCCGGTTTCCGCCGTCCGTTCTCCAGCAATACACCGCTCAACTTTGAGAAGGACCTGCCGTTGATGATCGAGGGAACACGAGAGTTGTGCGACTATGCTGCTGGATATGGTATCACGACCACCTTGGAGAACCATGGTTTCTATTGCAATGGCTCCGACCGTCTGATCCGCATCCTGGATGGACTGGATCGTCCGCAGATGAAGATGACCATGGACGTGGGCAACTTCCTGTGTGTCGATGAGTACAACATCGCTGCCGTAAAGAAGTGCCTGCCGTACGCGCAGATCATCCATCTGAAGGATTTCTACATCCGCTCCAAGGATCAGTTACCGGGACAGAACGAAATGTTCAACTGCGACAATGGCAGCTGGTTCGAGACGCTGGGCGGCATGATGCTGCGCGGCGCGATCACCGGACAGGGCGATATGCCGGTCCGTCAGATCATCCACATGATCAAGGAATCCGATTTCGACGGATATATCTCCATCGAATTCGAAGGCATGGAACCGTGCAAACGCGCAACGGACATCTGTCTTTCTATGACAAGAGCATTCCTCGCAGAATAAAACTGCTCGGAAGGCTCTCGAGCATTCCTCGCAGAATAAATCAGTTAATCAATCCAAAAGGAGGATTTTATTATGAAGAAGTATGTATGTGACATCTGCGGTTATATCTATGACCCTGAGATCGGTGATCCGGATAACGGTATCGAGGCCGGTACTGCATTCGAGGATCTGCCTGAAGATTGGGCATGCCCGCTGTGCGGCGTAGGAAAGGACAGCTTTTCTGAGGCTGAATGATCAAGTAAGATAGTAAGTTTGAAAGAAGGTTGGATTAGTTGGAGAAGAAAAACATCGACTGGGGTAGCCTTGGATTTGGCTATCAGACAACAGATTATCGTTATGTAGCAAATTTCAAAAATGGTGCCTGGGATGAAGGCGGATTGACGACGGACAGCAATATCGTTATGAACGAGTGTGCCGGCGTGCTGCAGTATGCGCAGACCGTATTTGAAGGAATGAAGGCATATACGACCGAAGACGGACGTACGGTCGTCTTCCGTCCGGACCTCAATGCTGAGCGTATGGAAAATTCTGCAAGACGTCTGGAAATGCCGGTCTTCCCGAAAGAACGTTTCCTTGAAGCGGTCAAAGAGACCGTACGCGCGAATGAAGCCTGGGTCCCGCCGTATGGGACCGGTGCGTCTCTGTACATTCGTCCGTATATGTTCGGCAGCTCTCCGGTCATCGGCGTCAAACCGGCGGAAGAGTATCAGTTCCGTATCCTGGTCACACCGGTCGGACCGTACTTCAAGGGCGGCATCAAGCCTTTGACTTTGAAAGTCTCTGATTTCGACCGTGCGGCACCGCACGGTACCGGACATATCAAGGCTGGCCTGAATTACGCCATGAGCCTGCATGCGATCGTTACCGCTCATGAAGAAGGCTACGACGAGAATATGTATCTGGATGCTGGGACCCGTACTTTTGTCGAGGAGACCGGTGGCGCTAATTTCCTGTTCGTCACGAAGGACGGCACGGTCGTTACACCAAAATCCAACAGTATCCTGCCGTCGATCACGCGTCGCTCTCTGATCTATGTGGCACAGCATTATCTGGGCCTCAAAGCAGAGGAGCGTGAGATCCCGTTCGAAGAAGTCAAAGATATGGCAGAGTGCGGACTTTGCGGTACAGCCGCTGTGATCAGCCCTGTCGGCCGGATCGACAACCATGGTGAGACCATCCTGTTCCCGAGTGGCATGACCGAGATGGGTCCGATCACCAAGAAGCTGTATGAGACGCTGACGGGCATCCAGATGGGCCGCATCGAAGCGCCGGAAGGCTGGATCGTAGAAGTCTGAACCCATTGACAAAGCCAAAAACCTCCGTAGATCATGGATTTACGGAGGTTTTTCTGTTTAAAGTGTTGACATATCGCATGAAAATGTATACAATTATACAAGCATACATAATAGCGGAAAGGAAGGACGAACATGGATCGCGAGAGGATGTTTGATGCTTCGCCTAAGGGCGAGCTCAGAATGAATCCGAAGACCAACCTTCTGGAGGTCATGAACTTTGAATATACGCTGCAGGACGTGGAACAGCCGAATCTGTATCGTATGTTGTATAATTATGAAGAAGTACCGAAACTGATGTTCAACCAACGACTGGTTCCTATGAACATGCCACGTCATATCTGGATCACGGATACGACCTTCCGTGACGGGCAGCAGTCAAGAGAACCCTATACGGCCAAGCAGATCGTGGATCTGTACGATCTTCTGCATCGATTGGGCGGCCCGAAGGGCATCATCCGTCAGAGCGAGTTCTTCCTGTACAGCAAGAAGGATCGGGAAGCGGTAGTCAAGTGCCTGGATAAGGGCTATGAATTTCCAGAGGTCACGAGTTGGATCCGTGCCAGCAAGAAGGACTTTGAATTGGTCCGCACACTGGGCTTGCAGGAGACCGGTATCCTGGTCAGCTGCTCGGACTACCATATTTTCTATAAACTGAAAATGACACGCGGCCAGGCCATCGATCATTATCTGGGTATCGTCAAGGACTGCATCGATGCCGGGATCCGTCCACGCTGCCACTTTGAGGACATCACCCGTGCGGATTTCTATGGGTTCGTGGTACCTTTCGTCATCGAACTGCACAAGTTGATGATGGAGACCGGTGTGCCCATCAAGGTGCGCGCCTGTGATACCATGGGGTATGGTGTCAGTATACCCGGTGTAGCGCTACCGCGCAGTATTCCCGGTATCATCTATGGTATCCATCACTATGCACATATGCCTTCGGAACTGATCGAATTCCACGGCCACAATGATTTCTATCGTGCGGTCTCCAATTCGACGACCGCCTGGCTCTACGGTGCTTCCGGTGTCAACTGTTCACTGCTGGGCATCGGGGAGCGCACGGGCAACTGTCCGTTGGAAGCTATGGTCATGGAGTACGCGCAGCTGCGAGGTTCCTTCGATGGCATGGATCCGACGGTCATCACCGAGATCGCCGAGTATTATAAGAACGAGATCGGGTATGAGATCCCGCCGCGTACCCCGTTCGTGGGTGACGAGTTCAATGTGACCCGTGCCGGCGTCCATGCGGATGGCCTGCTGAAAAACGAGGAAGTCTATAATATCTTTGATACCAAGGCGATCCTGCACAGGCCGCCGAAGATCATGATCAGCAACACATCCGGTGCCTCCGGGATCGCTGCATGGCTGAAGCAGCATTTGGATCTTGCGGAGGGGGAGACCATCGAAAAGACCGATCCACGGGTCTTGTATCTGAAGGATTGGGTCGACAGACAGTACGCGGAAGGCCGTGTCACCGCGATCACTGATGATGAATTATACACTTGCCTTGCAAGTATGGAGGATAAGAAATGAGATATTATAAAGATCCCGTGATCTATCATAATGGAAAGCCAGAAGCCGCCGCTGAGAGTTCTGGGGCTGGTCGTGCAGGTACCATGGCCTATCAGATTCTGACGCAGCACATGATGTCAGAGGACCGCAAGACCCTGCAACTGCGCTTCGACGCGTTGATCTCCCATGATATCACCTATGTAGGCATCATCCAGTCCGCACGGGCCAGCGGCCTGACGCAGTTTCCCGTGCCTTATGCATTGACGAACTGCCATAACAGCCTTTGCGCCGTCGGCGGCACGATCAATGAGGATGATCATGTCTTCGGCCTGTCCGCTGCGAAGAAGTATGGCGGCATCTACGTACCCGCTAATCAAGCGGTCATCCATCAGTACGCGCGTGAGCAGCTGACCGGTGTCGGCCGTATGATCCTGGGTTCCGACAGTCATACCCGCTATGGTGCTTATGGGACCATGGGCATCGGTGAAGGCGGCCCGGAACTGGTCAAGCAGCTGCTGGAGAATACTTATGACATCCCTGCACCGGAAGTGGTCCTGGTGTATGTACATGGTGCGCTGCCACATGGTGTCGGACCTCATGACGTGGCACTCGATCTTTGCAGAGAAGTGTTTGGTACAGTCAAGAACATGATCCTGGAATTTGCGGGCCCGGGCATCGCTTCCTTAAGTACGGACGAGCGTATCGGTATCGACGTCATGACGACGGAGACGGCCTGCCTGTCATCGATCTGGCAGACAGATGAAAAAGTAGCTGAGTTTTATGCGGACCACGGACGCCCTGAAGTCTACACGAAATTGGAGCCGGTCGATGGCGCATGTTACGATCACTGGATCGATCTGGATCTTTCTCAGATCGAGCCGATGATCGCGCTTCCGTTCCATCCTTCGAACGCACTTCCGATCCGCGTGCTGAAGCAGGATCCTGAGAAGTATCTGGGGCCGCTGGGCCTTTCGAATAAGATCAAAGATGGAAAGATCCAGGTCGACCAGGGCGTGATCGCGGGATGTGCCGGCGGTCTGTATGAGAATATCCAGGAAGCGGCTGCGATCCTCAAGGACAAGAGCGTGGGGACCGGTGCATTTGGCCTTTCCGTCTATCCGGCATCCACACCGATCCAACAGCAGACCATGAAGAATGGCATGCTGTCGGATCTTCTGATGGCAGGTGCCGTGATCAAGCCCTGCTTCTGCGGGCCATGTTTCGGTGCGGGTGATGTTCCGGCCAACGGTGCGTTCTCCATTCGTCATACCACACGGAACTTCCCCAATCGTGAAGGTTCCAAACCCGGAGAAGGGCAGTCCTGTTACGTTGCTTTGATGGATGCCCGTTCCATCGCAGCGACCGCCGCCAATGGCGGTATCCTGACCGGTGCAGATGAGATCGATTATACAGTAGAAAAGCAGCCGTATCATTTTGATGGTTCGATCTATGAAAAGCGCTGCTACAATGGGTTCGGAAAGCCGGATGCGGACGCCCAGCTGATCTTTGGTCCCAATATCACAGACTGGCCGACCATCGAGCCTTTGAAAGACGATCTTCTGGTCGAAATGGCTGCTGTGATCCGGGATCCCGTCACAACGACGGATGAATTGATCCCTTCGGGCGAGACTTCTTCTTATCGTTCCAACCCGCTGCGTCTGGCAGAATTCGCTCTGTCCCGCAGAGAGCCTGCCTATGTTGGCAGAGCTAAAGCGGTCAATGCTAAAACACCGGCAGATCTCGGCTTCAGCAATGAAACAACATCCTTAGGTTCTGCGATCTTCGCGAACAAACCGGGTGATGGCTCCGCGCGTGAGCAGGCGGCTTCCTGCCAGCGTGTGTTGGGCGGAGCGGCCAATATCGCCATCGAGTATGCCACCAAACGGTATCGCTCCAACTGCATCAACTGGGGGATGGTACCGTTCACAACAGAAGCCTTCCCCTACGAGACAGGCGCATTGCTGTTCGTTCCGGGCATTCGTAAAGCTTTGGAAGCTGGAGAAGAGCAGATCAAAGGATATGTGCTGCAAGGTGAAGAGAAGCACGAGATCCAGCTGTATATGCAGGGATTGACCGCGGAAGAGCGTCAGATCCTGTTGGACGGCTGTTTGATGAATTACTATCGATTCCAGAAAGAGAGGGCTTGAAATATGGCTGATAAGATCCTCATGAAGACACCGCTCGTCGAGATGGACGGCGATGAAATGACCCGCATCCTGTGGCAGATGATCAAAGATGAGCTGATCCTGCCCTTTGTCGATCTGAAGACCGAGTATTATGACCTGGGTCTGAAGCATCGCGATGAGACACGGGATCAGGTCACGATCGATTCCGCGGAGGCGACGAAAAAGTACGGTGTGGCGGTCAAATGCGCGACGATCACCCCGAATGTACAGCGAATGAGCGAGTATGATCTGCATGAGATGTGGAAGAGCCCTAATGGTACGATCCGTGCCATCCTGGACGGTACCGTATTCCGTACACCGATCACCGTCAGCCGCATCCATCCTGCGGTGCGCAGTTGGGAAAAACCGATCACCATCGCTCGTCATGCTTACGGTGACGTCTATAAGAACACCGAGATCCGCACGACGGAAGGTGGTACGGCTGAATTGGTCTTCACCGGTGACAGCGGAGCAGTGACCCGTCAGATCGTGCAGAAGCTGGATGGACCGGGTGTCCTGCAGGGCATGCACAATAAAGAGGCTTCGATCCGTTCATTCGCGCATTCCTGTTTCCAGTTCGCCCTTTCGCAGAAACAGGATCTGTGGTTCGGTACCAAGGATACCATCTCCAAGATCTACGACGGCACGTTCAAAGAGATCATGGCGGAGGTGTTTGAAGAGTATAAAGACAGGTTCGACGCAGCCGGCATCGAATACTTTTATACCCTGATCGATGATGCGGTCGCCCGCGTGATCCGTTCCAAAGGTGGATTCATCTGGGCGTGCAAGAACTATGACGGCGACGTCATGAGCGACATGGTCTCCACAGCTTTCGGGTCTCTGGCAATGATGACATCGGTCCTGGTCAGTCCGGACGGGATCTATGAGTATGAGGCCGCGCATGGCACGGTCACAAGACATTATTATCGCTATCTGCAAGGTGAGCAGACGTCTACCAATCCTGTGGCGACGATCTTCGCTTGGACCGGCGCATTGCGGAAACGTGGTGAACTCGATGATATCCAAGATCTGGTCACATTCGCAGACAAGCTGGAAAAAGCCTGCCTGGATACCATCGAAAGCGGCATCATGACCAAGGATCTGGCCTTACTGGCTGACGATGATGGAACCATCCAAGTGGTGAACAGCGTCGAGTTCCTGAAGGCGATCCGCAGATACCTGGAAGCGCTGCTGTAAAGGCAGATCTGGCGTGTTCGTTCAGTAGGAAATAAACAAAACCCCGTCTGAGGTCCTTTATTAAAAGTAATGGATGCCTCAACACGGGGTTTATTTATATCAAAACATGCTTAGCTGCAATTTACGGAGCGACATCGGTAGTCGGCAGTTTGCCAAGATACTCTTCCAGCGTGATGCCTTTTTCCATGATATCTTTTGCGATCGCAGGATCACCGACATAGCGAATGTGCCAAGGTTCGTAGCTATATCCGGTGATCGCTTCTCTGCCTTCCAAATAGCGCAGGATAAAACCGTATTCCGCCAGCTTTTCATGGATCTTGGCCCAAACTTCAGGGTACTGTACCATGTCCTCATTTTCATAGACATCCGCACCATCGATATTCAGATAGAGATCCAGGGCCAGGCCGGTATGATGCTCTGAAAAACCGGGCACAGCTACATATTGTTTGACGTAATCTTCACCATATTTCTCGGTGAAATCCTTCACGATCCGTTCTTGTTCGGCAACACTGCGGTATGCAGAATCCAGATCAACGTGGACGTCCTCTTTTTCCAAAGCATCATGCAGTTTCTGGTAAGCCTCAAAAGCTTCTTTTTCGGTTTCCACGTCCCAGCCCTGGGAATCCACATACTTGACGATCGTGATCTCGCGCTCCCATGTATCCGGAAGCTTATTCTCTTTATTGACCAAAACCAGATAATCGATGCCCTCAGCATCAACCTTCTTACCACACCCCACTGCAACGATCACCAACAAACAAATCAACACGACAACGAATGATCTTTTCATAATCTCACCCCCTTTTGCAATCATCAGAAACCAAACCACCATCAATTAAGAAAAAAGAATCAAATCCTTTCAGCATAGTATAATACAGAGCCCCCAATATCCTGCGTGCGCATTTTGAGCACGTAGTGCGAAGTAAGCGCACAAAGGATATTGGGGACTTTGCGCGAAGTAAGCGAACAATGGATCTTAAGGGACTCTATATATTACCCTAAAAGGACCTTCATATACTTCTTTTTCCCTCTTCTGAGCATGACACCTTCTGCCAGCTGATCCCTGGAGAACACCTGGTCGAAGCTTGTGATCTTGGCGTCATTTGCGGAAAGGCCGCCTTGCTGGATGGCACGGCGTCCATCGGAACGGGACTCGATCAGGCCGGCTTTCTGGAAGAGGGTGATGACATCGATCACACCATTGTTCAGATCTGCATCGGTCAGCGTGGTGGTCGGTGTATCAGCGGAAGGACCGCCGCCGAAAAGCGCACGGGCACTGTCCTGAGCTTTCTTGGCTTCTTCTTCGCCATGGACCAGCTTGGTCAGCTCGAAGGCCAGGATCTCTTTGGCAGTATTGAGCTGAGAACCTTCCCACTGATCCATCTCATCGATCTGTTCCAGCGGAAGGAAGGTGAGCATGCGCAGACACTTCAGAACGTCAGCATCCGCGACATTGCGCCAGTACTGGTAGAAATCGTACGGAGAGGTCTTCTTGGGATCCAGCCAAACGGCGCCGCCAACGGTCTTGCCCATCTTTTTGCCTTCGGAGTTGAGCAGCAGGACCTGCGTCATAGCGTCAGCATCGCCACCGATCTTGCGGCGGATCAGTTCGGTACCGGCCAGCATGTTGCTCCACTGGTCATCGCCGCCGAATTCCAGGTTGCAGCCGTATTCCGTGTACAGCTTGTAGAAATCGTAGGCCTGCATGATCATGTAGTTGAACTCGATGAAGGTCAGACCCTTTTCCCAGCGCTGTTTGTAGCACTCGGCTGCCAGCATGCGGTTGACAGTGAAGTGTGGACCGACTTCACGCAGCAATTCTACGTAGTTGAGATCCAACAGCCAGTCGGCGTTGTTGACCATCAGCGCCTTGCCATCGGAGAAGTCGATGAAACGGCTCATCTGTTCCTTGAAACAGTCGATGTTATGCTGGATCTGCTCTTTGGTGAGCATCTGGCGCATATCGGTCTTGCCGGAGGGATCACCGATCATGCCGGTGCCGCCGCCAAGCAGAGCGATCGGCTTGTTACCGGCTTCCTGCAGACGTTTCATAAGGCATAGCGCCATGAAATGTCCCACATGAAGGCTGTCGGCCGTCGGATCAAAACCGATGTAAAAGACCGCCTTACCGTTGTTGACCAAATCGCGGATGCGCGGCTCATCGGTGACCTGTGCGATCAGACCTCTTGCCTGCAGTTCCTCATAGATACCCATAAATAATCCTCCTTGCATTAGCCTGCGAAATCGCCGCAGGCGATTTGTCATGCGCCACGAGAATCATCTTTGTACAAGAATCAGAAGGCGCATGTCCTCCTTAAGGAATGTTTTTTCTGTGTGGGCAACGTTTCAAAATATAAAAGCTCCCGATCCTCATAAGGACGGGAGCATATTGTCTCGTGGTACCACCTTGTGTTTACAGACAGCTTGCGCTGCCTGCCTCTTCGAATACTTGACATATTCTATCACGATAACGGGTGAACCCCCTGCAGGGGAAGGATCCGTCGCAGCCTACTGACGCAGAAAAATCTGCATGTTCGGTGCGAAGCTCTAAGATGTATTCCTGGTACAGTTTTATCATGGGCCTCTCATCGACCGGCGCCTTTCTGTATGAACCGCTGTACAGTACTTGTTCTTTTCACTGCTTTTGAAACGTATGAAGTTATACACAGAACATGCTTATTTTATCATAATTTGCGGGATTGTCAATAGAGTAAACCTGCGGTATAATACATATGATCATTATTATCGGAGCATTATGTTTTTATGAAAAAACTAACGCATTATAAACACACGCTGCGTGCCTGCTATATATCCTACATGTCACATGCGGTAGTCAATAATTTCATATCGCTGCTGTTTGTCATGTTCTATACGCAGTACGGGATCTCCTTTCAAAAACTGGGACTTCTTGCGACGATCAACTTTGTCGTCCAGCTGTGTATGGATCTGCTCATCGCTAATATCGGTGACAGAGTAGGATACCGTCCGTTGGTCATCCTGTCCCATCTGCTCATGTGTGTGGGGCTTTTGATGCTGCCTGTGCTGCCGGGTGTTTTCGCGGATCCATACATTGGACTTGTCCTGGCGATCCTCTTATACGCGACGGGCGGTGGGATCATCGAAGTTTTGATCAGTCCTATCGTAGAAGCCTGCCCGACGGATCAGAAATCCGGAAATATGAGTCTGCTGCATTCCTTTTATTGCTGGGGACACGTACTTATGGTCCTGATCTCGACCGCGTTCTTCGCACTGTTCGGTATTGGAAGCTGGAAGACCCTTTCCTGCCTTTGGGCTTTGGTCCCGTTATGCAACGTCTTGTATTTCAGCATCGTGCCCATCGGTCGTCTGACGGAAGAGGGGCAGGGACATTCCATCGGTACTTTGTTCAAAAACAAGCTGTTCTGGCTGTTTTTCTTCCTGATGCTGGCTGCCGGCGCTTCTGAGATGGGCATGAGCCAGTGGTCATCCGCTTTCGCGGAGACAGGCCTTAAGGTCACAAAATCGGTCGGAGATCTGTTGGGGCCTTGCCTGTTTGCCATCTTGATGGGTTCTTCCCGGGTCATTTATGCGAAGCTTTCAAAATACATAGCGCTGAAGACCTATCTGCTGTGCAGCTGTCTGTTATGCATCATCACATATTTGATCGCGGTCTTTGCGCGGATCCCCGTCTTAGCCTTGATGGGCTGCGCATGCACCGGGTTTGCCGTTGGCATCATGTGGCCGGGCACGCTCAGTCTCTCATCCGCGGCCATTCCCATGGGTGGTACGGCCATGTTCGCCTTCCTGGCGCTGGCTGGTGATGTGGGATGTGCACTGGCACCTGGTTATATCGGTATTCTCTCCGGTCTGTTCGGTGACCGGCTCGACATGGGGATCCTGTGCGCGATCCTGTTCCCGATCGTCATGGTCCTTGGTGTTTTGATCCTTATGCGAAGAAAAGGAATTGCTCATGAGTAAAGAAAAAGAAGTCATCCTCGAACTGGACAATGTCTTCCGGACCCATGGCGGCCGTCGGCAGGTCGATCATTGCTCGTGTACCCTGTACGCGGGGGAGATCGTGGGACTGGTCGGACCCAACAGTGCTGGTAAGACCATGCTCATCCGAATGATCCTGCGTCATATGCGGACCCCGGAAGGTACGATCCGTATCTGCGGCGAGGACATCGAAAAGCGCGGGATCCATTCCGAAGGCCGCGTCAGCGCGGTGCTGGAGAATCCTTCTAACTATCGTTATATGACGGGTCTGGATCATCTCAGGATGACAGCAAGACCCTATAAAGACATCACCATCGAGGAGATCCGTGAGGTGGTGGATCGGACCGGTTTGAAAAGCTGCATCCGTGACAAGGTCGCGACCTATAGCAGCCGGCAGCGATACATGTTGGCCGTAGCCCAGGCGCTGGTCACACGGCCTGCGCTGCTGCTTCTGGACGAGCCGACCGATGATCTGGATCCTGTGGGGATCAAGGCATTGAAGGAACTGTTGAAGGAAGAAGCGGCCAGAGGCGCATGCGTCGTAGTCTCCAGTCATATCCTGTCGGAGATGGATGCTTTTTGTACCCGGATCATCATTATGAAGGATGGGCGCTTCATTTCCGACCTGAGTTCTCATGAACTGCTGGATCCCAACCGTGTCCGTGTGCGGATCCGGGTCGGACAGCCGCAGCATGGATTTGAAGTGCTGGAAGCCTTGTTCGACGATGCTACGGTCCGTATCGATGATGATGAGCTGATCGTGACCGGAGAAAACCTGCAGATCCCTCAGATGAACCGCACGCTCATCTTCAATGATGTCGACGTCTACGAGATCGCTGTCAACCGTGAACCGTTGGAAGAGTACTTTATGGAGTTGATGCAGGAGGAGGAAGACCATGGGTGATCTGATCCGTAACGAATTCTTAAAACTGCACCGCCGTCATTTCTTCCTGTTTTCCTTTATTCTGATCGTCTTTGCCTGCCTCGTTTTCACCAGTGTCTTCTATGCACAGTCTGATACCCGCAGTGATATGGATATCGTAGAAGAGCAGCTTGAGCGAGAGAAGACGTATTTCGGTCAGATCGAGACGATCCAGTGGGAGACCGATCTGGAGATGCAGTCTGCGATCCTGACCTCACAGGCTACGATCGACCGCTTGCAATATATGCTGGATCACGGGATCCCACAGTGGGATTGGCGCAGTGATGTCCTGAGTAAATATTTCACGAACCAGACGATCCTGAATCTGCTGGCCGCCGGCCAGAATCCTGCGGATTATGGATATACGGACCTTGGTACTTACGAGTCACGGGCAACGTTGGTCCAGAAACTGGAAAACCGCCGGGATGTGCAGATCCGTATGGTCGAAGAAAACGACTATATGGCGTATTCGCAGGAGCAGCTGGCACAACTGCAGCAGGTCTATGCGGAGCAGAATGGATCCATGGATACGCTGTCTACCGTTTTGATGGATATACAGATCGAGAGCTGGAAACTGTACATCCAGTATAAGACGGCACCAGGCGCGGTCGACCAGTGGAAGAGCGTGGCGATCCAGGAGCTGGCAGATGAAAAAGAGTGGCTGGCCCGTTATCAGTACGATGATCAAGCGTTCGTAGATTTGAAACAAGAAGAACTGGACCGGCAGAAGAGCTGGACTCAGCGCCGCATCCGCGTCAACGAATATGCGCTGAAGAACGATCAGATCCCGCTGTCCATCTATGAGAAGATGGCGGAGCGTGCGAAGACGACGACCTACAGTGCCTTCGTGCTGTCCATCAAGAATCTGATGCGCATCGTAATGGCACTGTCCATTGGATTGGCTTCTTTCATCATGGCTGATGAATTCCGGCGCAGAACGATCCGACAGGTCGTGCTGGCTCCCTATTCCAGAACACAGATCGCTGCAGCCAAATTGATCACTTTGATCATCACGATCATATTACTGTCGCTGATCATACCACTATTTGGTATGGTCGCCGGCCGTCTCCTGTTCAGCAATACCACGATCGGTCAAAGCGTCAGTTCCGGCGCCGGGCCTGCGTTCATTTCCTTTATCCATGGCCGGATCGTGGAGATCCCATTCCATTTATACATTGTTGTGCATTATTTCCTGGAAGCGTTCAAGATCTGCATCGTATCGGTGATCACGTTGATGTTTGCGACACTTACGGAATCAGTCGCTGTCCCGATGTTGGTCATGCTGCTATTGTCGTTGGCGGGTCCTGCGATCTACAGCACGATCTACACTTATGTGTATCCAGCGGGGATCCTCAGATACATGCTGTTCGGCAACCTGGAGCTGATCCAGTACATCCAAAGCACGCCGATCGCGCCGTATCCCAATTACATCACTTCGCTCATTGTCATAGCCTTCTGTTCGCTGGTATCGCTCATCTTGTATTTCACAACGTTCAAATATAAGGAATTACCTAACTGATGGAGTCGATTCCGAAAAAAATAGCCGATATACCTTGAAAGTATATCGGCATTTTTCTTTTTAGAAGTTATCGTTCGTTCCACTTTTCTTTGACTTTGCGCATCCACGGACTGATGTATTTGTTGATCAGGTCCGCGCCATAGTTCATGATCTGTGTGATCGTACGGATCGTAGGAACCGCCAAAAGCATGAATACGATGAAGACCAGCCAGCTGCCCAGGGAAAGCGACGTCAGATCGAAGAAATGGCCCAACCCCAGTACACCGATCAAAAATCCGGTGAACATGGTGCCCCACAGGACGCGGCGTTTGAGATTGAAAGGTGTGCAGACACGCCACAGCATCAGGAAACCGACAAAGCCCATCAGGATCACGCAGATCGTGGAGCTTTCTTCATCGGGCATCTTGAAGACATAGGCGAAGAGCAGCGTGCCGCAGATCAGGAAAACATTGGTCAGACCCGCTGGCATTGCCTTGAATAAAACATTCTTCAGGAAGTGGCCTTTGACGCGTTCCGTGTTCGGTGCGAGGGCCAGGAAGAAGGAAGGCGTACCGATGGTCAGCGTACTGATCAGGGACAGCTGCATCGGAGTAAGCGGATAGGTAAGTGGGATGAACAGTGCAAGAAATGCAACAAAGAAGGAGAAGATGTTCTTGACGAGGAACAAGGAGGCGGCACGTTCGATGTTGTTGACGACGCGGCGGCCTTCCGCAACGACGGAGGGCATAGCGGCGAAGTTGGAATCCAACAGAACGAGCTGCGAGACCTGAGCAGCGGCGTCGCTGCCGGAGGCCATCGCAATACTGCAGTCCGCTGATTTGAGCGCGAGCAGATCGTTGACACCGTCGCCGGTCATGGCCACATGATGCCCATGTTTCTTCATAGAGAGCACGAACTGGCGCTTTTGTTCCGGGGTGACGCGGCCGAAGACGGTATAGGTTTCCATCGCTTCATCGATCAAAGCGTCGGTCGTAAGCGTGGTGGCATCGACATACTGCGATGCGTTGGCGATGCCGGCCTGTTCAGCGATGCGGGATACGGTCAGAGGATTATCACCGGAAATGACCTTGATATTTACACCTTGCTCAGCGAAGAAACCGAAAGTATCTTTAGCCTCAGCCCGGATGGGGTTCATCAACATGACGAGCGCCAGCGGAATGGGATTCTCGGGAAGGGCACCATGGTAAGCCTCGTCTGCACGGGTCAGCAGCAGGACACGTTTGCCCTGTTCGGCGTACTGACTGATGGTCTGCTGCAAGGTCTCGTCCATATGGGGCATCAGGAATTCCGGTGCGCCGATATAATAGCTTTCGTTATCCTCGAAGAAGACGGCACTGCATTTGGTAACAGAAGAGAAAGGCAGAATGGAGACCGCGCGGCGCGGAGATGGAATATCATATTCAGCTTTGAGCGCCTGCATGGTGATGTTTTCCGCCGGCAGCGCGCCAGTCACGAAGCCAAGGATGTGACGGATCTCTGAATCGCTATAGTTGGGATGGATGGTGCGCAGATCGGTGACCTTCATGTCCGGTTCGGTGATGGTACCGGTCTTATCGACACAGAGGACGTCCACACGAGCCAATGTCTCGATGCAGCCCATGTCGTGGACCAAAGTCTTTTTCTGTCCCAACCGAATGACGCTGACGGCCAGCGCCACACTGGTCAGCAGGTACAGACCTTCGGGGATCATACCGATCAAACTGGCGACCGTGGAGACGACGGCATCGTTCAGCGGGTTGCCAAGCACTTTCCAGGAACGATAAAATACGATGAGACCCAAGGGAATGATCAAGAATCCGATGACCTGGATCAAACGAGAGAGAGCCCGCAGCATTTCGGACTGGGTCTTCTTCTTTTTCTGCTTCGCTTCGATGGTGAGGCGGGCCGCGAAAGAATCAGCACCGACCTGCTGCAATACGGCGATGCAGTAGCCGGAAACGACGTAGCTGCCTGAGTACAGGGAATCATCCACATTCTTGGTGACTTCGTCGGATTCGCCTGTAATGAGAGATTCGTTGACCTGGACCTGGCCGTTGAGCACGATGGCATCGGCCGGGATCTGGTTGCCGGCGCCCAGTACGATCAGATCATCGATGACCAATTGATCCACCGGGATCTGCTGCCGCTGCCCGGATCGTACCACCGTCGCGTGCGGCGCCGATATGACCGTAAGCTGATCCAGCACTTTTTTGGCGCGCAGCTCCTGCACGATGCCGATGACCGTATTCACGATAACAACGGGCATAAACAGGAGGTTCTTATAGGAACCCACGGCGATGATCGCCGCGGCGAGAAGAATGAACAGTAAATTGAAGAACGTGAAAACGTTGCTTTTGATGATCTGCTTGACGGAATGGCTGGTATCCTCGGGCATGACGTTCGTATACCCGTTTTCCATTCGGATCCGCACCTGACTGTCGGTGAGACCTTGCTCGATCGGCGGTGTGACCCGTTCGATCTCGACCCGCTGCGGTTGGATCTCAGCTTGCTTTTTCATATATGCCTCCGTGATTTCGAAATAATACCAAATAATATTGTAGCTTACTTATAGTCAAATTTCAATTACAATTGCATTACGAAATAAAAAAGAGTAAAATAACGTTTAGTGGTTCGATCATAGTTATGAAGAGGAGAGGTTCGTTATGATACAAGCGGCGATTTTCGATCTTGATGGTACCTTGCTCAATACGCTTCCTTCCATTGCATATTATGGCAATCGGGCGTTGAAGCTCCATGGCCTTCCGGAAATCGAGACGGAGAAGTATAAGCTTCTCGTGGGAGAGGGCGCTAAATTATTGGTAGAACGGATGCTGGAGACGGTCGGAGCTGATCCTTCGATGTTCGACGCGGTATATGCGGATTACCGTGCGGCTTATGATGCGGATCCGGCCAATAAGACAGCATATTACGATGGGATCCTGGACTTGTTGGGTGCGTTCCAGAAGTGGGGCATCCCTATGGCAGTCTTTTCGAATAAGCCGGAGGCACAGGTGGAAGGCGTGTTGAAAGCGTTCTTCCCGGAAGACCTGTTCAAGATAATCTTAGGACAGCAGGAAGGGCTGGCACGCAAGCCGGACCCGGAGGGTGTATATCGCATTTGTGAAGAACTCCAGGTCAAACCGCAGAAATGCATGTATATCGGAGATACGGCCACGGACATGCAGACCGGGAAAGCCGCGGGGTGTCTTACGGTCGGCGTCAGCTGGGGGTTCCGCACCATTGATGAATTGTTGGACGCGAGAGCTTATGCCGTTGCGGAAGCGCCGATGGAACTCTTACAGTTGATCAACGAGGTGTGATCTGCCATGAAAAAGATACTGATCATCGCGACCGGCGGGACGATCGCCTGTAAAAAGACGGAGCAGGGGTTGGTGCCGATGCTGTCCTCGGATGAACTGCTGGGGCTCGTGCCGACGATCCGTCAGATCGCAGACGTCGAAACGCTGCAGCTGATGAGCCTGGACAGTACCAATATGCGGCCGGAGCATTGGATCCAGATGAGCCGCGCCATCGAGGAGCGATACGAGGAGTACGAGGGTTTCGTCATCTGTCATGGGACCGATACCATGGCGTATACGGCGGCGGCCTTGTCCTATCTGTGTCAGAACCTGAGAAAGCCTGTCGTCGTGACCGGATCGCAGAAGCCCATAGAGGAAGAGAATACAGACGCACGCATCAATCTTGAGGACAGCGTACGTTATGCTGCTTCTGACGATGCTTTCGGCGTCTGCATGGTCTTTGATGGCAGGGTCATCTCCGGAACGCGGGCTCGCAAAATGCGTACCAAAAGCTACAACGCCTTCGATACGATCAACTATCCCCATCTTGCAGTGATCCAGGATGGACAGATCATTTCTTATATTCGTGAACTCAAACCCTATGGCAGACCGACCTTCTATCATACGCTCAATGAGCGGATCTTCGTGTTCAAGCTGATCCCGGGCATGGATCCGGGCGTATTGTTGAAACTCGAGGATTCCTATGATGGATTCATCATCGAGAGCTACGGTGTCGGCGGTATTCCATGGATCGGCGCCTACAGCTACGATGACGTCCTCGCGCAGCTGGAAAAGGATGGCAAGATCATCGTGATGGCGACGCAGGTCATCCATGAAGGCAGCGACATGACGGTCTACCAAGTCGGACGTGTCGCCAAAGAACAGTATGAATTGATGGAAACCTACGATATGACACTGGAAGCTGCGGTCACGAAATTGATGTGGGCGATGGGCCAGGAACAGGATAAACGCCGCATTCGCGAGCTTTTTTATACCACGATCAATCACGACATGCTGTTCCATCACTAAAAAAATTCAAAAAATTGCAAACCAGGGGTTTACAAATCTCCTGATTTGTAGTATTATACTTTTTGCGCTCGGTAACGAGCACATGTGGAACTATAGCTCAGTTGGTTAGAGCGCTACGTTGACATCGTAGAGGCCGATGGTTCGAGTCCATTTAGTTCCACTTTTTTTATAACCAAGAATCGGAAACTCTTGGTTCGAGCTTTGCTTGCAAGAGCGAGAACTGAAGAGTTTACGATTCGCTGCCGAAACGAGGACGAAGCAATGAAACGGTAGTGGAATTGCGAGAGTCCGAGTGTCGGGGGAGAAGCGCTGTGGGCAGCGCTTCGGTTATGATTGTTTATCTCCTGGGGATGTAGCTCAGTTGGTCAGAGCGCTACGTTCACATCGTAGAAGTCGAAGGTTCGAGCCCTTTCATCCCTACTAAAACCTCTTTCACAAATATTTGAAAGAGGTTTTTTTATATGTTTTGGACCTGAAGTACTCTTTTCAGGAATCATATCCAGAATCTCCCCCAATAGGCCTATCAGTGGATACTCATTTGTAAAACCTGCTGTATCGGCCCACACTATGTTTGCTCCTACTTTAATATCGTATTCTCCATTGACTTTGCAATCGCCTATGATAGAATGAGAACAACATGAGAAGGAGGTTGTTCCATGATCGATCAAGTCTACGACAAACAGTACAAAGAACGTGCCAAAGAACTGGTCTCGCAGATGACCTTGGAGGAAAAATTCACACAGATGACCTATCAGTCCCAGGCGATCCCGCGGCTTGGCATTCCTGCTTATAACTGGTGGAACGAGGCGCTGCACGGTGTCGCCCGTGCTGGTGTCGCAACCATGTTTCCACAGGCCATCGGCCTGGCGGCGATGTTCGACGATGCTTTCATGGAAAAGATCGCCGATGTGATCTCCACCGAAGGCCGTGCCAAATACCACGCGTTTTCTGAGTTGGGCGATCGTGCCATCTATAAAGGGTTGACATTCTGGTCTCCCAATGTCAATATCTTCCGGGATCCGCGCTGGGGCCGCGGTCATGAGACCTATGGTGAGGATCCGTATCTGACATCTCGTGTCGGCGTAGCCTTCGTCAAAGGCCTGCAGGGCGATGATCCGAAATACCTGAAGACGGCCGCCTGCGCGAAGCATTATGCGGTGCACAGTGGTCCGGAAAAGATCCGCCATGAGTTCGATGCCCAGGCAAGTCCGAAGGACATGTGGGAGACATACCTGCCGGCATTTGAAGCCTTGGTCAAAGAAGCCAAAGTCGAATCCGTCATGGGCGCGTACAACCGTACGAACGGCGAACCATGCTGCGGCTCTAAGACGCTCATCAAAGACATCCTGCGCGGTCAGTGGGTATTTGATGGTCATTTTGTTTCGGATTGCTGGGCGATCCGGGATTTCCATACAGGTCATCATGTCACTGCAACAGCCCCGCAGTCCGCGGCCATGGCGCTGGAGGCCGGCTGCGATGTCAACTGCGGCGTCGTCTACCTGCAGCTCCAGATCGCATATAATGAGGGACTGGTCACAGAGGAGCAGATCGACCAGGCGCTGATCCGCCTGTATACCACGCGCATGCGCCTCGGATTGTTCGATCGAGATGTCCCATACGCGGATATTCCATATGAAGCCAATAATGCTCCGGAACATGCAGAGGTCAACCTGGAAGCTTCTGAGAAATCCATGGTCCTCCTGAAAAACAACGGGGTCCTGCCGCTGAATGAGGCGAAGATCGGTAAAGTGGCAGTCATCGGACCGAACGCGGACAATCGTGTCGCTTTGATGGGCAATTATCATGGAGATGCTTCCCGTTATACGACGATCCTGGAAGGGATCGAGGACCGCATCGGTGCGGACAAGGTCATTTATGCGCCGGGCTGCAAACTGTGGCAGCCGGATACGAATCCGAACCCCTATTTCGCGGGAGAAGGCTTCGCGGAAGCCATCCTCGCGGTGCAGCATGCGGATTTGGCCATCGTCGTTCTGGGCCTTGACGAGACCCTGGAAGGCGAAGAGATGCACGAGTCCAATTCCTGGGGCAGCGGCGATAAGTATGGCTTGGAGCTGCCAGGCCACCAGGAGGAACTGCTGGAAGCCGTGACCAAGGCCGCAGAGGGCAAGCCGGTCATCCTGCTGATGATGACGGGCAGCTCCATCGATATGGCCTGGGCGGATGAAAATGTGGACGCGATCCTGCAGACCTGGTATCCGGGCTCTCGTGGCGGTGAAGCAGCAGCCCACATCCTGTTCGGCGATGTAAGCCCCGCTGGGCGCCTGCCGGTGACATTCTATCGTTCCACTGAGGAACTGCCGGAATTCACGGACTACAGTATGAAAGGCCGCACATACCGCTACATGGAGCAGGAGGCCCTGTATCCCTTCGGTTATGGTTTGAGCTACACGACTTTCCAGTATGAGGATCTGAAGATCGAAAAAGCGGAGGATACGGTCGAGGTCGAGGTGTGTGTCGCCAATACCGGTTCTGTCGCATCGGATGAAGTAGCGGAATTGTATCTGCAGCACGAAAGTCCGAATACCGCCACACCGCGCTGGAGCCTGAAAGGCTTCAAACGTCTGCACTTGGCGCCGGGCGAGTCGCAGCGAGTCTGTTTCGTCTTGAGGCCACAGGATCTGTGGACGGTGCAGGACGATGGAAGCCGCATCCTGGAGCCGGGCCGCTATACCATCTATGTGGGCGGAGGACAGCCGGATGCACGCACACTGGCATTGAGCGGACAAGCACCGCTGACTGCAGAATTTTATATGGATTGATCATAAGACCGGGTCGTAAGATCCGGTTTTTTGTTCATATAATTAGTTGCAAAATAAAACTAAATGCGATATACTGTTAAGGACTTTATCATTCAGGAGAAGTGATTCACATGAACCATCGTGTTTTAGGGAATCTGCTGCGCATCAGCCGTTGTTTCGACAACTTCCGCAGGCAGCAGATCAAAGACGTGGATATTTATCCGGCTTTGCAGCTGTTCGTCAGTTATATCTGTCGTCATCCGGGGTGCATCCAAGAGAATCTGGTCGAGGAATTGTGCATCGACAAGACCACAGTCACGCATCATCTGATGCGCCTCGAGGAGAAAGGGTACATCGTGCGCAAGGTCTCTCCGGAGGATGCCCGCTGCCGTCTGGTCTATCCCACGGAAAAGGCCGAGGCCATACGCCCGCAGCTGCATGAGACCTACGTCACTTTCTACGATACGCTGCTGCAAGGACTTACGGAAGAGGAGCAGCTGCAGGTCTCGATCCTGGCTGAAAAACTATATAACAATGCCTACGGGCTGATCAAGAAATAAGCAGAGGTTATACCATGAAACTGATCTTCCGATCCATCAAAAAGTACAAGTGGGCGATCGCCCTGGCCATCTTCCTGAAACTGCTGGGTACGATGGCTGAACTGACACTGCCTTATATCCTGGAGCACATGGTCGATGACATCGTGCCTTTGGGCGACCTGAAACAGGTCATCCTGTGGGGCCTGATGATGTTCGTCGCGGCGCTCCTGTGCCGGCAGTTCAACGTCATGGCCAACCGCAAGGCGGTCTTCAACGCACATCGTGTCAGCTACGACGTACGGCAGGCGCTCTTCGTCAAAACGGAGAACCTTTCCGGCAGCCAGTTCGATGCATTCGGGCTGCCTAGTTTGATCAGCCGTATGACCAGCGACAGCTACAACGTGCAGACGGCCGTTCAGCAGATCCAGAGCCTGTGTGTCCGCGCGCCGATCATGTTGACCGGCGGCCTTATCATGACGATGTCCATGGACCTGAAGCTGTCCTTGATCCTCATTATCATGATTCCGTTCTTGTTGGGCATCATCCTGTTCGTAACATCGAAAGGTATCCCCATGTTCACAGTCGTGCAGCAGAAGCTGGACTCTGTAGTACGCATCATGCGTGAGAACATCACGGGCATCCGTGTCGTCAAAGCACTGAGCAAAGAAGAATTCGAAATGAACCGCTTCGCCGGCGCCAATAAAGCCATGGCGGACAGTGATATCAAAGCCAGTACGATCATGTCCATTCCATGGCCGTTCATGCAGCTGTGCCTGAACACCGGTCTCGCACTGGTCATCATCTTCGGTGCGCGCCGGGTCAATGCCGGTCAGATGCAGCCGGGTGTCATCCTTGCATTCCTTACCTATTTCAACATGATCACCATGGGCATCATGGGTCTGAACCGTATCTTTATGTCGATGAGCCGTGCCAGTGCCAGCGCCAACCGTATCGACCTGGTCCTGCAGACCGAGACGGATCAGCACATCCTTTCGGAAGAAGAGGCGCTCAAGCCCACGGGAGACGAGCAGATCCGCTTTGAACATGTCCATTTCAATTACAGTACCGTGGACGAACAGCACTTTACTGGCGGCAAGTCGGAAAAGGCTCTGGAAGATATCGATTTCGCGATCAAAAAGGGAGAGAGCCTGGGCATCATCGGTCCGACGGGCTGCGGCAAGACCACGATCATCAACCTGCTGATGCGTTTCTATGATGCGGATGAGGGAGGTGTCTTTGTAGATGGCCGCGACGTCCGGACCTATGATAAAGATGAACTGCGCCGCAAGTTCGGCCCGGTCTTCCAGAACGACATGGTCTTCAAAGATACCTTGTATGAAAACATCGATTTCGGACGCGGTCTGGAAGAGACGGACATCCGTGGTGCGGTGGAAGATGCCATGGCGGCGGAGTATATCGACAGTCTGGAAGAAGGGCTGCAGTATGAAGCCACGATCCGCGGTGCCAACCTTTCCGGCGGGCAGAAACAGCGTTTGCTGGTCGCCCGCGCTTTAGCCGGCCATCCGGAGATCCTGATCCTGGACGATAGTTCCAGCGCGCTGGACTATAAGACCGATGCCGCGATGCGCAAAGCGATCGCCGAGCATCATGCCGGTACGACCTTGATCATGATCGCGCAGCGTGTTTCCAGTGTCATGAGCATGACGAACATCCTGGTCATGGACAATGGCCGCTGCATCGGATACGGGTCTCATGAAGAATTGCTTGAAAACTGTCCTGCCTATAAGGAGATCTATGATATCCAGATGGGCAGTATCGGTCAGTAATAGAAAGGAGTGCGGATATGCCGGGTCCAAGAGGCAGAGATGGCGTCAAAGCCAAACCGAAAGACGCTAAAGGAGCACTCAGGCGCATCATCAAGTACCTGATGCAGTATAAATTTCTTGTATTGTTGTTCATCTTCTGTGCATTCGCCAGCAACCTGGGCAACCTGATGGGGCCGAACTTCGCAGGTAAAGCGATCGACGCAGCAAGCGCCGGCGCCGGGAAGATCGATCTGAAACTGGTCATGCACTATGCGCTGCTCATGCTGATCTTTTATGTCAGCAGCGGTATCCTGAGCTTCATCGTACAGGTCGGTATGATGCGGGTCGGCCGCCATGTGGCGCAGAATATGCGGCGTGATGTTTTCAATAAACTCATGACACTGCCAGTCGGTTACTTCGACAGGCACCAGGCGGGCGATATCATCAGCCGTGTTTCCTACGATATCGACGTGGTCTCCATGAGCCTTTCTACAGACGTGGTGCACATCGTGACCAGTACGGTCACGGTCGTCGGCAGTTTCATCATGATGTGCGCGATCTCATTGCCGCTGGTCTGCTGTATGGTCTTTACGATCCCCGCGGCTATCTTGTTCACGCGCTATCGTGGTCGTAAGACCCGTCCGCTGTATGCCAAACGAAGCGCGGCGTACGGCGTGATGAACGGGTTTGCCGAAGAAATGTTCAACGGGCAGAAAACGATCCTTGCCTATGCGCATGAGGATCAGGTCTGCGAAAACTTCAGCAAGATCAACCGTGATGCGGCTGTTGCCTACAGAGACGCGGACAGCATGGGTATGACCATGGGTCCGACCGTCGGCCTGATCAACAACGTGGGTCTGGCAGCCATCGGTATGGGCGGTGCGATCATGTACATGAAAGGGATCGTCGGCTTGGGCCAGATCTCCAGTTTCGTGCTGTACAGCCGCAAATTCAGCGGTCCGATCAATGAGATCGCCAATATCATCAACGAGATCTACAGCGCGCTGGCGGCTTCAGAGCGTGTATTCCAGCTGCTGGATGAGCCGGAAGAAGCGGCCGATATCTACGGCGCTGTGGAACTGGTCGAAGCGGATGGTGATGTGGAAGCGGAAGATGTAAGCTTCGGATACCTGCCGGGCAAGATCGTCCTGAAGAACCTCAACCTGAAGGCGGATCCGGGCCAGACGATCGCCATCGTTGGACCGACCGGCGCCGGCAAGACTACGATCATCAACTTGCTGATGCGCTTCTATGATCCTGACACCGGAAGCATCCGCGTGGATGGGAAGCAAAATGATGAATATACCATGGAATCCCTGCGGCGCAACTATGCGATGGTCCTGCAGGATACCTGGGTCTTCAATGGTACGATCTTTGATAATATCGCCTACGGTAAGGAAAACGCGACTATGGATGAAGTCGTGGCGGCAGCCAAAGCGGCACGCATCCATAACTATATCATGCGTCTGCCCCAAGGGTACAATACCATCGTCAGCGAAGACGGCGGAAATATCAGTAAGGGACAGAAACAGCTGCTGACCATCGCACGGGCCATGCTGTACGATACCCATATGCTGATCCTGGATGAGGCCACCAGCAATGTCGATACCAGTACGGAACGTCAGGTGCAGAAAGCCATGCGCAATCTGATGAAAGGGCGCACCTGTTTCGTCATCGCTCATCGTCTTTCGACCATCCAGAACGCGGACAACATCCTGGTGGTGGATCATGGAGATGTGGTCGAGCAGGGCACCCACGATGAATTGATGGCCGCAAAGGGCTTCTACTATAGGCTGTACGCAAGTCAGTTCGAATAAAGCAGGGAGAAGAACATGGTGGATTTCAGAGCTTTGACCGAGAAGCACCGGGTACAGATCCTGAATACGTATGAGACGATCTGGGCCAATCCGGAAACAGGATACAAGGAGTGGAAGACGACAGCCTTCGCAGAGCAGATATTCGAGTCTTTGGGTTACACTTTGACACGTGCAGGTGATATCCCGGGTTTTTATACAGATATCGATACCGGACGCCCGGGGCCTGTGATCGCGCTCTTGGCTGAGCTGGATTCTGTGATCTGCGCTTCGCATCCTGCGGCTGACCCCGAGACCGGGGCGGTCCATGCCTGCGGGCACGCGGCTCAGATGGCAGGCCTGATCGGTGTTGCAGCCGTTCTGAAAGAGCCTGGTGCTCTGGATGGTTTATGCGGTAAGATCCGCCTGATGGCTGTTCCCGCTGAAGAATTATTGGAGATCGCTTTCCGGGACACACTGCGTGCCAAAGGTACGATCCGGTATTATGGCGGAAAGGTCGAGTTCCTGTATCGTGGATATTTTGACGGCGTAGATATGGCTTTGATGGTCCATTCATCCAACCTTTCGTCAGCAGGACCGCAGGCAAGATATCTGTTGGTGCCGGGTGGCAACGGATGTCTGCTGAAGAATATGATATATGAAGGCAAAGCTGCCCATGCCGGCGGAGCTCCCCAGAACGGTATCAATGCATTGTACGCCGCGAATCTGGGCATTTCCGCGGTCAACGCGCTGCGCGAAACTTTTATTGAGAAGGATTACATCCGTTTCCATCCGATCATCACCGAGGGAGGACAGATCGTCAATGCGATCCCGGATCGAGTGAAAGTCGAAAGCTATGTACGCGGAGCATCCTGGGAAGCGATCCTGGAAGCCAATGAGAAGATCGACCGGGCTCTTGCGTCAGGGGCTTTGGCTGTCGGTGGACAACTGTATTATGGTGACCGTCCCGGATATTCGCCATTGCACAATGATGAAGAACTATCCTCGATCTGCGCAGATATTTTGCGCAGGACGTATGATGAGGAGGCTGTCATCATATCGGAACGTTGGGATACTGGGAGTACTGATATGGGTGATCTTTCGACCGTGATGCCGGTCCTGCAGATCTATGCTGCCGGCGCGGCGGGGCATGGACATGGTGCGGACTATTTCATTGAAGACAAAGACAAAGCCTGCTTGGGCGGTGCTGTCGCGCTGCTATCTACTGTCTCAGCTTTGTTATGTGATGATGCTGCGAAAGCGTATAAGGTCATTGCGCATGCGAAGCCTTTGTTTCACAGTAAGGAGGAGTATTTCTCGTTGATGGATTCCCTTTTTTGCGATGATCCTGCAATCGAGTATGATGATGAGGGGGCCATGGTCCACTGGAAACGAGTACGAACATGATCATCAATACAGGACAACGGACAGACATTCCTGCTTTTTACGCGGAATGGTTCGCCAACAGACTCAAAGAGGGCTATGTCTGCGTTCGAAATCCGTATGATCAGAACCAGGTCAGCCGGTATCGTCTGGATCCTTCGGTCGTGGATGTGATAGGATTCTGTACCAAAAACCCGGCGCCGATGTTCCCGTATATGGATCTGTTGAAGGGTTTTGGGCAGTTCTGGTATGTGACGATCACATCCTATGGCCGTGATATCGAACCGTACGTCCCAAACAAGTACAAACTGCTGGAGGATTTTCAGAAGCTTTCCACGAAAGTCGGCATCGATGCGGTCGGGTGGCGCTATGATCCGATCTTCATCTCGGACCGATATACGGAAGAGTATCACCTGCATGCATTTGAGCAGATCGCTTCAGCCTTGGATGGCTATACCAGGATCGTGGTGATCAGTTTCATCGATCTGTATCCGAAGGTGCGCCGCAATTTCCCGGAAGCACGGGAGGTGACGAAAGAGGAGCGCCTGCGTCTGGGCAAAGCAATGATCGAGATCGCAAAAGCCCATGGTATGACGGTACGGCCTTGTGCGGAAGGTGATGAACTGGAAGCATATGGTGCGGACTGCAGCGGATGCATGAAAATCTCCGATTATGAAAAAGCGATCGGCAAGCGGCTGAAAGCACCGAAAAAGAGCTATGCCAGGGCCGCCTGTGCCTGCTATCTTTCCTGTGATATTGGAGCATATGATACCTGCCGGCATCTATGTAAGTATTGTTATGCCAATGCCTCTCCTGAACGAGTGTTGGCCAATAGCCGCATGCACGATCCCGCATCACCGTTTTTGATCGGTAATTACAGGGACGGCGATCGGATCCATGACGTGCCGCAGGAATCCTGGGCCGACGGGCAGACGATCCTGCTTTAGAGTGATCTAATATTAAGAAAACCGGAATGTCACTAAGGGTGGCATTCCGGTTTTTGCTTGAAACAGATCGGAAGAAGATCAATCCATCAATTGACGCCCATCACGCCAGGCTTGGCCGGCTTTTTCTCCGGTCACATAATAACCTGCCTGGAATTGGTCGAAGATCAAAGCGTTCAGCTTATCGATCTCGATCTTGCCGTTCTCACCGATGACTTTCTCGTCTGCACTGGTATTGACGATCCGGCCGATGATGGCATATACATGTTCGGTATTGATGACTTCCAGCAATTCGCATTCCATGCAGACCGGGAACTCGGGGATGACCGGTGCGTTGACGAAGTTGCTCTTGACCGCGGTCAGGCCGCTCTTGGCAAACTTATCCGGGACCTTATTGCCGGTGGCGATGCCAACGTAATCCGCTGGTACGATATGATCTTTGTCTGCCAGACTTACTGTGAAAGCCTTGGAGGCGAAAATATTCTGGGTGGTCTTGTGATCCTCATCGATGAACAGGGCGATCTCGTGCATGCCGCAGATCATGCCCCAGGCAGCGTTCATAGCGCAGGGCACACCGTTTTCATCATACGCGGCAACGATCAGTACGGGCATCGGGTATACAGCTCCTAGGCTTCCAAAATCTTTTCTCATGTTGCAATTCCTCCTGATGTTATATTTGATGCTTTACCAGGTAGTATACCATGAAACAGCGATATGCACAATATCGATCGGGAGAGGCATACTACAGCAAGATTCAATTGACAAAAAACGAGCCATACTATACAATATAGGTTGCGGTAGTATGTATTCTGCCGGTATCGTGTATACAAGGAGGAGACCATGCCAAGAGTTGCTATCAACGGGTTTGGACGGATCGGCAGAAATGCCTTTAAGATCGGCCTGGAAAAGGGCCTGGATATCGTTGCCATCAACGATCTTACAGATCCCAAGACCCTGGCGCACCTGCTGAAATATGATAGTTTGTTCGGTAAATTCACGGGTTCCATCGAAGTCGCCGATCATGCGCTGATCATCAATGGAAAGCGGGTGGAAGTGCTGGCGCAGCGCGCACCGCAGGAGCTGCCCTGGGGCACCATGGGGATCGATATCGTCATCGAGTCCACCGGTCTGTTCGCAAGCTATGACAAGGCCATCTACCACATCAAGGCCGGGGCGAAGCAGGTCATCATCTCCTGTCCGGCCAAAGGCACGAAGTCCTTTGTCATGGGTGTCAACGAGGAGACGTACGATCCCATCACGGATCGGGTCATCGATAATGCCTCTTGTACAACAAATTGTCTGTCGCCAGTCGTCAAAGCCCTGCACGATGCCTTCGGTATCAAAAAAGGTATGATGACGACGGTACATTCCTACACGAACGATCAGAAGGTCCTGGATCTTCCGCATAGCGACCTGCGCAGAGCCCGTGCGGCATCGCTTTCCATGATTCCCACGACGACCGGCGCGGCGGAAGCGGTAGCCAAAGTCATCCCGGATATGAAAGGCCGCTTGACAGGCATGGCTGTGCGTGTGCCGACGCCGACCGTATCCATGGTCGATCTGGTGGCGGAGCTGGAACGGGACGTCACGGTCGAGGAAGTCAACCATGCGTTGAAGAGCGCGGCGGACGACCGGATCCTAGGGTATTGTGACGAGCCTTTGGTCTCTGTAGATTTCAAGCAGGATTCCCGTTCCTCTATTGTGGACGCGCTTTCCACTAAGGTGCTGGGCGGCAATATGGTCAAGGTCGTGGCTTGGTATGACAACGAGTGGATGTATTCCAACCGCCTTGTGGATCTGACCAATTACGTAGCCGGCCGCATGCAGGATGCCGGCGTATACTGAAGCTGGATTATCAGCGGCTTTAAAACCGCTTATAATTATATAATCAATTTCCGAAAGGAGTATTAAAAGTATGCTGAACAAGAAGAGTGTTGACGACATCAACGTAAAAGGCCTCCGCGTCCTGGTCCGCTGCGACTTCAACGTACCGTTGAAGGAAGGCAAGATCACCGATGAGAACCGTCTGGTCGCGGCTCTGCCGACCATCAAAAAGCTGATCGCTGACGGTGGCAAGATCATCCTTTGCTCTCATCTGGGCAAGGTCAAGACCGAAGAGGACAAGCTGACCAAGACTTTGGCTCCCGTTGCTGTCCGTCTCTCCGAGCTTCTGGGTCAGGAAGTGAAGTTCGTTCCGAATCCGGACGTCGTCGGTGAAAACGTAGTTGAAGCTGTGAACGCGATGAAGGATGGAGACGTCATCCTGCTCGAGAACACCCGCTTCCGCAAAGAAGAATCCAAGTGCGGCGAAGCTTTCTCCAAAGACCTGGCTTCCCTGTGCGATGTATTCGTAAACGATGCTTTTGGTACTGCGCATCGTGCACATTGCTCCAACGTTGGTGTGACCCAGTTCGTGGATACCGCTGTTGTCGGTTATCTGATGCAGAAAGAGATCGACTTCCTGGGTAACGCTGTTGATGATCCGAAGCGTCCGTTCGTCGCTATCCTGGGTGGCGCGAAAGTCGCTGACAAGCTCAATGTTATCAACAATCTTCTTGAAAAATGCGATACCCTGATCATCGGCGGCGGCATGGCCTACACCTTCCTGAAGGCTCAGGGTCTGGAAGTCGGCACCTCTCTGGTCGACGACGAGAAGGTCGAGTACTGCGCTAACATGATCAAGAAGGCAGAAGAGCTGGGCAAAAAGCTTCTTCTTCCGATCGACACCACCATCGCGAAAGAGTTCCCGAACCCGATCGATGCTGAGATCGAGGTCTGTGTCGTTGATTCCGACAAGATCCCGGCCGACATGATGGGTCTGGATATCGGACCGAAGACGGCTGAGCTGTACGCTGAGGCAGCGAAGACCGCCAAGACCGTCGTCTGGAACGGACCGATGGGCGTTTTCGAGAACCCCATCCTTGCGAAGGGTACCATTGCTGTTGCTAAGGCTCTGGCTGAGACCGAAGCTACCACGATCATCGGCGGCGGTGATTCTGCTGCTGCTGTCAACCAGTTGGGCTTCGGCGACAAGATGAGCCATATCTCCACCGGTGGCGGCGCTTCTCTGGAATTCCTGGAAGGCAAAGAGCTTCCTGGCGTTGCGGCAGCCAACGACCGTTGATCTGACTTTAGTATGATTTAGGACTTTCGGCAGTCTGTCACTGCCGAAAGTCTCTTGATTTCATTAAAAACAAAGGAGATTTGTTATGCGTAAAACTATCGTAGCCGGCAACTGGAAAATGAACAAGACGCCGAAAGAAGCTCTTGAACTGATCGAGACTTTGAAGCCCATCGTATGCGGCCGTGACGATGTCGAAGTCGTTTTCTGCCCGCCGTTCATCGACCTGATGCTCGCTGTGGAAGCTGTCAAAGGCACCCCGATCAAGATCGGTGCACAGAATATGTACTTTGAAGAGAGCGGCGCCTACACCGGTGAAGTCGCTCCGAATATGGTCAAGGAAGCCGGATGCGAGTATGTCATCCTGGGTCATTCCGAGCGCCGCGCATATTTCGGCGAGACCGATGAAACCGTCAACAAGAAGGTCCTGAAGGCTTTCGAGCATGAGCTCAAGCCGATCATCTGCGTGGGAGAGACCCTGGAGCAGCGTGAGCAGGGCATCACCGAGGATCTGGTCCGTCTGCAGACCAAGATCGCTCTGAAGGATGTTCCGGCGGAGCAGGCTGTCCTGGCCGTCATCGCTTATGAGCCTGTATGGGCCATCGGCACCGGCAAGACCGCGACCAGCGTGCAGGCGGAAGAAGTCTGCGCCGCGATCCGCAAAGTCCTGACCGAGATCTATGACGAAGAGACTGCGCAGCAGATCCGCATCCAGTACGGCGGCTCTGTCAATGCCGGCAACGCAGCGGAACTGTTCGCAATGCCGAACATCGACGGCGGCCTGGTCGGCGGTGCTTCTCTGAAGGCTGACTTCGCGAAGATCGTCAATTTCTAAGAGGTACTTATGAGCAAGAAACCTACCGTACTTATGATCCTGGACGGCTTCGGTCTGAACCCCAGACATGAAGCCAACGCGGCTTATATGGCGAAGACGCCGAATATCGACAAGCTGTACGCTGAGTGGCCCAACACCCAGGGCGGTGCCAGCGGCCTCGACGTGGGTCTGCCGGATGGACAGATGGGCAACTCCGAAGTCGGCCATCTGAATATCGGCGCCGGCCGCATCGTGTACCAGGAACTCACCCGTATCACCAAGTCCATCCAGGACGGGGATTTCTTTGAGAATCCGGTCCTGCTTGGCGCGATCGAGAACTGCAAGAAGAACGACAGCGCCCTGCATCTGATGGGCCTTGTCTCCGACGGCGGTGTCCACAGCCATCAGACGCATCTGTATGGTCTGCTGGAGCTGGCGAAGCGCCAGGGGCTCACAAAGGTCTATGTACACTGCTATCTGGACGGCCGTGACACGCCTCCGAATTCCGGCCTGGGCTATGTCCAGGAGCTGGAAGACGAGATGAAGAAGATCGGCGTCGGCAAAGTCGCGTCTGTCCATGGACGTTATTACGCGATGGATCGTGACAAACGTTGGGAGCGTGAGGAGATCGCCTATAAAGCGCTTGTCTTCGGTGAAGGCGTGGAAGCCGCAAGTTCCATCCAGGGCATCCAGGATTCCTACGACAAGGAAGTATTCGATGAATTCGTCCTGCCGGTCGTCGTTAAGGAAAATGGCCAGCCGGTCGCGACCATCAAAGAGAACGACTCCGTCGTTTTCTTCAATTTCCGTCCGGACCGTGCCCGTCAGTTGACCCGCATCTTCTGCGACCCGGAATTCGATGGATTCGAGCGTAAGTGGTTCCCGCTGAAGTGGGTCTGCTTCACCGATTACGATGCGACGATCCCGAACAAGGATGTGGCCTTCGTCAAAGAATCCTACAGCAACATCTTCGGCGAGTACATTTCTTCTCTGGGCTTGACCCAGCTGCGTATCGCTGAGACTGAGAAATACGCCCATGTTACCTTCTTCTTCAACGGCGGTGTAGAAGAGCCGTATCCGGGTGAGGACCGCATCCTGGTCCCGAGCCCGAAGGTCGCCACCTACGATCTGCAGCCCGAGATGAGCGCGTATAAAGTCTGCGAAAAGATGGTGGAAGCCATCCATTCCGGCAAATATGATGCCATCATCCTGAACTTCGCGAATCCGGATATGGTCGGCCATACCGGTATCATGGAGGCTGCTGTCGCCGCGGTCGAAGCGGTGGATACCTGCGTGGGCCGTGTCATCGAAGCAGTCCTGGAGGAGAACGGACAGCTGTTCATGTGTGCCGACCATGGTAACTGTGAGCAGATGATCGATTATGAGACCGGTGCACCTTGGACCGCTCATACGACCAATCCCGTACCGTTCGTCATCGTGAATGCTGATGGCTGCAAGGGCATCCGTGAAGGCGGCCGCCTTGCCGACATCGCACCGACTCTGCTGGACATGATGGGTCTGGAACAGCCCAAAGAAATGACCGGACAGAGCCTGCTGATCCGTTAAGGAGCAGTGTAGGAAAAAAAAGCATCTAATAGATCGGATATCTCTGTATCTGGAGATATCCGATCTTCTCCTGTACATAAGGAAATGGGAAAGGACTTTTCAGTGATCGAAGTTCAGAATATTTCCAAAACATTCAAAGTGTTTCAACGGGATGCGGGCATGATGTCCGCGTTTCGTGCTTTATTCCATCGCAAATACACACTCGTCCACGCACTCAACGGTCTTTCGTTCACCATTCAGGAAGGGGAGATCGTCGGCCTGATCGGCCCGAACGGCGCCGGTAAGAGCACAACGGTCAAGGTGCTCTCAGGCAT
>JAILDJ010000173.1 GCA_024689505.1 Clostridiales bacterium | reverse complement strand
TGGCTACGCCATCCTCAATGACATCAAGCCGGAGACCAACATGGAGAAGAGCCTCTTCATGGTGGACGAGCTGACCGGCATCGTGCAGGCGGCAGCCCGCATGCGGCCGAACGGGATCACGGACATGGAAGTCAAGAGCTTCATGAAGAAGTTCAAGGATAAGCGCTTCGCCGCCAAGTGCGACCGTGCGCTGATCCTGCAGGGCTGCGAGATGCTGGGCATGGACATCAAGGATGCCGCGGCCATCGTCATCGAAGGCATGAAGGCCCACGCGGAAGAACTGGGGCTCGGTGGCACTTCTGAATGACGAATATCGCCCAATGTAATTCCAACTAACACTTATGAGGGAGGTGTGAAAAACGAGCGAATCGTTCTTTTGCACCGCCTTTTTTGTCTCATCTTCCAAACAGAAACAAGTGTGTGAAGACCGTATGGGGTTGATTACTTTCAGAGGGTAAGATTTGTTTTACAGAAAGTAGCCATTGTGGCCGAATTACTGGATGGATCATCGATGCAAGGGATAGAAAGTATCATCCATGGTCAGATTACTGCCAGATATTGGCTAAGAATCTCTGGAAAGTAAAGAGAGTCGTTCAGATACTTTCGTCCTGAACACTGATGTATCTGAAAAGTAAAGCGCATCTTCGATATACTCTCCATGATAAAGAGGTCTAGATTCTCAAAGTAATGGATGGGATCGTACTACTGTCTATAACATCAAAGCAATAATCCACAAAGTAAAGTGCCTGTCAGACCTGCTTTCGGAAGCAGAATTCAAGGAAAAGCTATTGTATCGACAGCGATGCTTTTCACAGTCGGGTACCATTTATCACCATTTCAGCCATAAAGAGGACCGCAGCAATCACGCTGCGGTCCTTTTTTAGTTCCCCATATCACAGCAAGATCGTCCGTACGGCGTTTCTGTCGAAACTCATCGTATAGTCTCGCACTTCTCCTGCTCTGGCCACGCGGAACGTGCAGACGTCCACGCCCTGCACGACGACCATGTCCTCCGTGACGGCAAGGACTTCGCCATCTTCCGAGGTGCACCAGGCCAGGGTATAACCATCGGTCACGACCTTCAGCATCACGCCCCAGGGCACGTCGATGTCATAGGGATCGTCTACCTTCAGTGTAGCGGTGTGCGGTGTATCTTTTGGCTGCCACCAGTCGACTGCCAGAAGATAATAGTGACGGCTGCCGTCTTCCTGCTGGAAAATGGTGTACTGCACGGTGTCATCCACAAATACATCCACCGGCTCCTGTTCCAACACCTCGTTGGTCAAAAAGTCTAGCACCTGCAGCCAAGCATTCTTCAAAGCAGGATCCGCGGCATAGCAGGTGGCGTTCACGAAGACGACGGAACCCTTGCCCACCGGCACGCGGTAGATCAAAGGCAGGCCTTCATCGGTGGTCTCCAGGATCTCGGCGGCAGGCACAGCCGGACCCACCATGACCGGCTGCCCATCCTTATGCTGCAGTACGAAATCCGGCGTACCGGCGACCGTGGTGACGAAAGGATGCTGCAGATACGCATGCTTCAAGGCCAGAACGTCCGCCCGGTCCGTGGTCACGGACAATTGAGGCCAGCCGATCAGGACCGTGGCGCCGCCATCCGCGGCGGCCAGAAGTTTGTCCAGATCCTCTGGCGTAGCGCAGTTGTACCCGACCATGGCGATCAGCTTGTACGGCGCGTAGGAAGCGGCTTCCACAGGGAGGATGTCGATGTTGCCACGCGGCGTGCCGGTATGGAACCCCACCGGGCCTTCGATGCAGGGATGGCGGTAGATGGCGTCCTGCAGGCTCAGCGGATAGTAATAGTTGATCAGATCCCAGCTTTCCTCCGGGGCGGCGCAGGGCAGATCCGGATGTCCCCAGACGCCATTGCGTCCGAAGACGCGCCATCCATCGTAGCGGCCTTGCAGGAAGGCAATGGGCGTGTAGAAGCGGCCGGTGCGGCTGTGGGTAGCCACGAAACGGTAGAAATCCTGCTGCTGCCGTCTGTGGTTCGTGCAGGCATCACCGAAGCGATCGTGCGCATGGTAGTATTCCTCCATGTGCCACAGGCCTTCTTCAGTGTTGATCTCGTGCACGCCCTGCATGTAGGAAACGTAGAGCGCCAGACGGTAGCGGCGGTATCGGGGTTCGATATCATGCGGGGTGGTGGACCACTGTACCGCGTGATGGGCACCGACGATGGGATGTCCATAGGCCTGGGCAGCGCCGCGCAGGGCGGAGCAGACCAGTTCCATCGGCCCGTACATGGTCTCCGCGCCGGTCCAGTCATAACCCGCCTGGTAGAAATATTTGAACAAGGTCGAAGGACCGGTGTGGCGGGTCGCGGTATAGCGGGTCTTTGCGAGCTGCTCGACGAAATGATCGGCCATCACCTTCATGTCCGCCGGCAGATAGACATTGCGGTAGAGCCCCAAATGCTCCTTGCCGTCCGCGTTGTTGATGCGCGGATCCTCGAAATCCCCTCCGTCGCCGACGGAAATGATGTTCTCCGGGCAGAGGAACGCGTTGGATTCCTCCGGGAACTCTTCCAGCATGCGGAGCATCATATCGTAGTAGAGATGCATGTTGGGCTTGTCCGTGAATTCACTGTAGCCCCAGTAGCACTGCGCACCGTCGCGTTCATGGTTCTGCCGACCTAGGAAAGCGGGGCTCTCAAGCAGGTCGCGGGCAGGGTTGGTATTCACACCCGGCAGTTCACGCCCATCGATCATGTGGGCGTATTTCACATTCATGCCGTTGAGCACACGGACCAGCATCTCCCAGACCTTAGGGTCGATCTGGCGGCAGCCGCTCCATCGATAGGTGGGCCGGATGGTCAGCAGATTGCCGACGCCTTCCGCCAGGTACCAGCTCAAGAATTCCTCAAAATCAGCCGGCGTCTGATCGATGTAGATCAGGTCGCCCGTACCGGTGATCACCCCGTCCTCTTTTTTGATGACGGCACGGCGGATCTCACCTGGTATACCGTTGACAGAAAAACGCAGATACGTGCCCGGCTTGCCCACCCGGCAGCGCAGTACCTGAAGACCTGCCTCGATCACTTTCGGCCCGACCAGCTTGATTGCGTCCGACGTCCACTCAACCGGCATGGTCTCTGCCGCTTTGACCAGGATGCCGAATTCCACGCCCACCGGCACCTGTTCCGGCACGGCGATGACGCGGAACGGAGCATAGGCATCTGCCACGGCCACAGCGCCGATTTCGTGCAAGCGATAGGGCAGAGGCTCGCGGCCCTCGTTCAACCGTGTGATGGTCAAAATATTATTGTCGGACAGCAGCCCTTCCGGCAGGCGGATCTGCCATTCGGAGTACCGGTGGCAGCGCTCGAAGATGGGTCCGTTCCAGATCTCGGTCCCGTTGAGAAATACGGCGAACGAGGGCCATTCTTTTTTGGACAGGTTCTGGCCCAGCCAGTTGAACTGCGGCCGATCCTCGGTGAAGATCCCGAAGGAGGGCACGGTATTGTATCCATTGGAAGAGGTCAAAAACGGCGCTTCGAACCAGATGTCGCCGGTGAAATGGCGGCCTTCCAGACGGACGAAGACGTTGGCAGTCTCCTGCGTGGGAATGGTCAGGGAACGGCAGATGTCCTGCCAGTCGTAGGTACCTTCGGTGAAATCGATCTGGGTGACAGCGTCCACCGGACCGTATCCGCGGCGGCGGGACAGACCGGGCTTCTTATACCGCACTTCAAACCGCAGGCGCAGGTAGCCATCGACGCCGATCTTCACATTTTTAGCCTTCGCGCGGATCCCGCAGGTCCAGTCTTCAGTGAAGGCGCTCAAGGCAAGATAGGAGAGGACCGGCGGCCAGAGCACCTTGGTGCAGGCACGGAGCGGATAGTCCGCATCTGTGCCTTCGAAATGCAGGGCGTACGCTTCTTTCTCCGCCTCAGCCGCATCCAAAGCGTCGTCGAGGCGACGGTAGAACTGCGGTTCGTCCGGCTCGTTTTTCCATTGATAGAACGTGGCGGTCTCGCCGGTGAAAAAGAGTTGGCAAGTATCCTTTGGCATCGCACCGAGGGGCAGGGTCACAGTCTGACCGGGCCGGATGACAAGATCTTCTTCCGGTTGAAATAAGGCTTGATAGGTCTCAAACATGGGGATCCTCCTTTAGATCAAGGAAATAGTGCTACAACAGCGGCTTCCTGCAGTTCTTCGCCGATGACGATCAGGACTTCCTGCCCGGCTGCGGACGGCCTGAGATCCAGCTGATCCTGTGTGGCGTTGAGTTCCAGCCAGCTGTGATCAGCCTTCAGGAAACCCTTGACACGGATCACATGTCCATACGTGGGATCCGCAAACAGTCGAGAGACGCGTTCTTTAAGAAGTTGGGGCGTCATCTCCCGTTGCATCAGATATAATGTATCATACCCGTTTTCATCCATGAGCTGCTGCTTTTCATACGCCTCCGGCCGGTAACCGCAGCAGGTAAGAAACGCGAGATCTTCTGGGGAGAGCGGGTTTCCATCGAAGGTTCGTACTTCATCCTTCGTAAATTGCCTGCGGCAGCGGATCCCGGTGCATGCCCGGTTCAAATGTTCCAGCACATGCTCGGGCACTGCAGAACAATGGCTGAAGACGATGGCGCCTGCGGTGGCGGCTTCTGAAGCCAGCAGATATTCCGATTCCGTAGACAGCGCCTCCGGCAGCCGGGCGTCCACCAGGGCGATCACGCTGCCGATGGTGTACCAGCGATCCAACGGTTCTTCCTGAAGTGCATCGTAGAATTCGTCCACGTCATAGATGCCGGAGGGCTCGACGATCACGCGGTCGTATCCAAGCATGCCCATGGCGATCAGCTTGGTACGGAAGCGCCGGCGGTGGCAGTCATAATCGCAGCCCCCTGCCACCATCTCGATATCGCAGCCCAACTGCTCGACCAGCATGCGGTCGATATTGACGGCGCCGAAGTCATTCTCCAAAATACAGACATGAAGCCCTTGATCCATGAGCAGCCGTACGTATTGCGTGATAAAAGTAGTCTTACCGGCACCTAAAAAGCCGGTGATCAGATCGATCTTGGTCATATGGTTGGAGCCCTCCTAAACTATCTATATCATAACGAATCTGCAGAATTATGACAATATCTCATTTTCGTTTTTTCGGCAGTCAAAAACCAACAGGATCCTTTTGTACAATTCCAACAAAATACTAAAAACCTGTTGACAGAAACAGTGCAAATCAGTATAATCAAAGCAAAAGTGAAACGTTTCGTTTTTGCGAAGAAAAGTGGAGAAAATCATGAAAAATATACTGATCGGCATCGATATCGGGACCTCCGGATTGAAGACG
>JAILDJ010000016.1 GCA_024689505.1 Clostridiales bacterium | reverse complement strand
AAGCCGGAGCGGCTTCTGGAGGAACTGCTGGATGCGTGTTCCGCGGAGGAGATCCTGCTGCTGATGCCGGAAACGATGGAAGAATCCAGAGAGCTGAACAAGCTGATCAGCACAGCCCGCATGGGACAGGATGAAGACACCGTCTGGCGTAAGATCACCGGATATGCCAATATCAACCGGGCTTGGATCCAAGCATTGGCGGACGCTCTGAAAGGGAAGAAATGCCTGGAGATCATGGCCGGCAATGGGCTGCTGTCCTACATGCTGCAGGAAGCGGGTCTGTCCATCATGGCGACCGACATCGCCCCGGACAAGTCCAACGAATACATCTCCATGCGCGGAAGGCTGTTTACGGATGTCATGTCTCAGGACGCTGTAGGGGCCGTAAAACGCTTCGGACAGAAAAGTGACGTATTAGTCGTCAGTTGGCCGCCGCAGGGCGGAGAAGAGGTCCTGAAGGCCTGGGAGGCCTATGTACGGCTGCGTCCGGACGGACTGCTGCTGTATATCGGTGAATCGAAGGGCGGACTCAACGCCACGGACGCGTTTTTCGATACGCTGGAAGAAGTAGACGCGCTGCCGGAAGTCAATCGGCTGCATGTCAGTCTGGCAGGGTCCAAGGACCAGATCCATCTATACAAGTACAGGAGGCCGTAAGTGGGGTTTGAACGATTGAAGCAGCACATCTGCGATATGATCCTGGAGCAGCAGCTGAAACTGGGGTATCGTGAAGAAACGATCCGCCTGTACTATCTGATGCCTTCATTGAACCGCCTGTTGGAGACGAATGCCGACGTGCTGAGCATGCGGCAGCTGCTGCAGAGGTTTGCATCTTACGTGTCGGATGACCTGGGTGAAGTGGGCTTCTCCTTCCTCAAGGATGGTCGGATCGGTTTCGTACTGCCGCCGCAGGCAGGCCGGTTCGTCAAAGAAAAAGAACAGGGCCAGAAGGCTCTGTTCCTGAAAGATTTTCTTGCAGTGATCAGCAGTCACGACGTCGGTCTTGATGCGGTGGAGGAAGTTTTCCACAAGTACTCCGAACAGGTGCATGCGGAGGATCTTGCGCATGAGGATTTCGACAGGCTGATCTATTTTGAAGATGGGGTCCCGGATGACTACCGCTACTGCATTACACAGGAGGGGCCGCATCTCAGCTACCATCGCTTTACTGCGGATGATTTCGCGGCGGAGTTCAAGACTGTATCAATTCCATGAATTTACGGGCGGCCATGGACGTCCCCGTGTTTTTCAACGTCAACATGCTGACGGCGCGCTCGGGCAGAGGCTCCGTCAGTTTTATTTTGCGCACGATGCCGCGCTGCAGTGCTTCATCAGAAAACTCCTCGGTGACACCGGCAACACCAAGTCCGATGCCGGCCAGGGAGATGAGCAGTTCATAGCTGGCCAGCTCGATCTCAGGCTCAAGACGCAGGCCTTCTTTCAAAAAGCAGTTCTCGAGGAAACGGCGGGATCCGGCTTCGCGCTCCAGCAGGATCAAAGGCATGGCACAGATCTCCGCCAGCGTATAGGCGCGGTCGAAATCCACAGGATAGTCGGTGGCAGCCACGAAGGAAGTGTGTGTTTTCAGACAGAGATGGTTCTCGAAGCCTTCGACGGGTTCATCTGTAGTGACAAAGGCCAGATCACAGGTGCCGCCCCGCAGGTAGTTCATGACGCGGCGGGAGGTGCCATTCAGGATCCGGACCCGTACACCGGGATAGGTATGGTGGTAGTCCTGAAGGTAACGCAGCAGATAGGATTCGGTCAAAGTATTGCTGGCACCGATGGTAAGTTCGCCCCGGGTCAGCTCCCGTGACTCGTTCAGACGGTTTTCACCGGCTTCCAGAAGCGCCAACGCGCCGGAAACATACTCATACAAGGTGCGTCCGTCATTGGTCAGGGTGACACCGCGGCGGCTCCTGGAGAACAGACGGACACCTAAGGAATCCTCCAGCGTTTTGATGGACTGGCTGACCGCAGACTGGCTGAGGTATAAAGACTTTGCCGTTGCGGAGATATTGCCGCTGTCCGCAACAGCTTTGAACACCTTGTATTGTTCCAGATGCGCCTGCATGGATGACACCTCCTGATATAAGAACGATCGATATCAACTATAAGAATATTCGCATTTACTTATACTTTGAGATTGATTATAATAGTTTCGCATGATGAAATCAAGCATTGTGTACAATATTTTATTAGGAGAAATCAATCATGGCAGAACGTCGAGTCGGTACTGTATCCAGAGGCATTCGCTGCCCGATCATCCGTCAGGGTGATGATCTGGCGAATATCGTTACTAATAGTGTTTTGGAAGCTGCAGAAGCGGAAGGTTTCGAGCTGCGTGACAGAGACGTCATTTCTATTACGGAATCTGTTGTCGCAAGGTCTCAGGGCAACTACTGCACCGTGGAAGATATTGCTGCGGACGTGCAGACGAAATTCGGTGAGGGCACCATCGGCGTGATCTTCCCGATCCTGTCCCGCAACCGTTTTGCGATCTGCCTGAAGGGCATCGCGCTTGGCGCGGCCGCCAGCGGCAATGGCAAGATCGTCCTGATGCTTTCCTATCCTTCGGATGAAGTGGGTAACGAGCTGGTCAGCATCGACAAGATCGATGAAGCGGGCATCAACCCCTACAGCGACGTGCTGGATCTTGCGAAGTATCGTGAGCTGTTCGGCTATGGCGTCCATGAATTCACCGGTGTCGACTATGTTGCATATTACAGTGATCTGATCAAAGAGTGCGGATGCGACGTAGAGATCGTGTTTGCGAACCGTGCAAAGACCATCCTGGACTATACCAAGAACGTCATCACCTGCGATATCCACACCCGCGCACGCACCAAGCGCATCCTGAAAGAAGCCGGTGCTGAGAAGGTCTTCGGTCTGGACGATATCATGACCCAGCCTGTGAACGGCAGCGGCTGCAACGAGCGCTATGGTCTGCTGGGTTCCAACAAAGCCACCGAAACGCAGGTCAAACTGTTCCCGCGTGAGTGTAAACCTCTGGTCCTGGATATCCAGGCGAAGATCCTGGAAAAGACCGGCAAGCACGTGGAAGTCATGGTCTATGGCGATGGCGCCTTCAAAGATCCCAAGGGCAAGATCTGGGAGCTGGCGGATCCGGTCGTTTCTCCTGCATTCACCGATGGTCTGATCGGTACACCGAACGAGCTGAAACTGAAGTACCTGGCAGATAACGATTTCGCGCATCTGTCCGGTGAAGAGCTTAAGAATGCTATTTCTGAAAGCATCAAGGCGAAGGACAAGGATCTGGTCGGCAAGATGGCCAGTGAAGGTACCACCCCGCGTCAGCTGACCGATCTGATCGGTTCTCTGTGCGACCTGACCTCCGGTTCTGGTGATAAGGGTACTCCGGTCGTTCTGGTACAGGGTTATTTCGATAATTACACCAATTGATTTGACTGTTTGTAGAAGCAAAACCGGTAAAGCAGGTGAACAGAACCTGTTTTGCCGGTCTTTTGTAAATTTCTGATGAGAAATTGATAATTTGCACTTGACATTATCTTCGCAAGATGATATTATAATAAAGCTTTCGCACTGAAAGCACCTGGCCCCATGGTCAAGAGGTTAAGACGACGGCCTCTCACGCCGTAATCATGAGTTCGATTCTCATTGGGGTCATTTGTAATGTAAATTACAAACACTTTCGGGCCTTTAGCTCAGTTGGTTAGAGCATCCGGCTCATAACCGGACGGTCCTGGGTTCGAGTCCCCGAAGGCCCATTGCTTTATGCAATGTCTGGCGGAGTAGCTCAGCTGGCTAGAGCACGCGGTTCATACCCGCGGTGTCAGGAGTTCAAGTCTCTTCTCCGCTACTTATGCGCGAATGGCTCAGTGGTAGAGCATCGCCTTGCCAAGGCGAGGGTCGCGAGTTCGAATCT
>JAILDJ010000015.1 GCA_024689505.1 Clostridiales bacterium | reverse complement strand
AAGCCGGAGCGGCTTCTGGAGGAACTGCTGGATGCGTGTTCCGCGGAGGAGATCCTGCTGCTGATGCCGGAAACGATGGAAGAATCCAGAGAGCTGAACAAGCTGATCAGCACAGCCCGCATGGGACAGGATGAAGACACCATCTGGCGTAAGATCACCGGATATGCCAATATCAACCGGGCATGGATCCAAGCATTGGCGGACGCTCTGAAAGGGAAGAAATGCCTGGAGATCATGGCCGGCAATGGGCTGCTGTCCTACATGCTGCAGGAAGCGGGTCTGTCCATCATGGCGACCGACATCGCGCCGGACAGATCGAATGAATATATCTCCATGCGCGGCAGGCTCTTTACCGACGTCCTGCCTCAGGACGCTGTAGGGGCCGTAAAACGCTTCGGACAGAAAAGTGACGTATTAGTCGTCAGTTGGCCTCCGCAGGGTGGAGAAGAGGTCCTGAAGGCCTGGGAAGCCTATGTACGGCTGCGTCCTGACGGACAGCTGTTGTATATCGGAGAAGCGAGAGGCGGCCTCAATGCGACCGATGCGTTTTTCGATACACTGGAAGAAGTGGACGGGCTGCAGGAGGTCAACCGCCTGCACGTCAGTCTGACGGGTTCCAAGGACCAGATCCACTTATACAAGTACAGGAGGCCTTACGTTGGGGTTTGAACGATTGAAGCAGCATATCTGCGATATGATCCTGGAGCAGCAGCTGAAGCTGGGCTATCGTGAAGAAACGATCCGTCTGTACTATCTTCTGCCTTCTTTGAACAGGCTGCTGGAGACAAAGGCGGATGTACAGGGCATGCGTCAGATCCTGCTGGAGTTTGCTGCTTATGTGGCGGATGACTTGGGTGAAGTGGGATTCAGCTTTCTCAAGGACAGCCGGATCGGTTTCGTACTGCCGCCCCAGGCGGGATCGTATGTCAAAGAAAAAGAACAGGGCACGAAGGCGATGTTCCTGAAAGATTTTTTGGCTGTGATCTGCCGGCACGATGCCGGCCTTGATGCGGTGGAAGAAATCTTTCATAAGTACTCCGACCAAGTGCATGCGGAGGATCTTGCCCATGAGGATTTCGACCGACTGATCTATTTTGAAGAGGGAGTTCCGGACGACTACCGCTACTGCATCACGCAGGAGGGGCCGCATCTAAGCTACCATCGTTTTACAGCGGATGATTTTGCCGCAGAGTTCATGACTGGATCAACTCCATGAATTTGCGGGCGGCCATGGACGTCCCCGTGTTTTTCAATGTCAACATGCTGACGGCGCGCTCGGGCAGAGGCTCCGTCAGTTTTATTTTGCGTACGATGCCGCGTTCCAGCGCATCCTGTGAGAATTCCTCAGTCACACCGGCAACGCCGAGTCCGATCCCGGCCAGAGAAATGAGCAGTTCATAGCTGGCCAGTTCGATCTCCGGTTCCAGACGCAAACCTTCTTTCAAAAAACAATTCTCAAGGAAACGGCGGGATCCGGCCTCGCGCTCCAGAAGGATGAGTGGCATGGCGCTGATCTCAGCCAGGGTGTAGGCGCGTTCGAAGTCCACCGGATAATCGGCGGCAGCAACGAAGGAAGTATGGGTACGCAGGCAAAGATAGTTCTCGAATCCATCGACAGGCTCATCTGTTGTAACAAAAGCCAGGTCACAAGTACCACTGTGCAGATAGTTCATGACACGGCGGGAAGTGCCGTTGAGGATCCGGACGCGGACACCGGGATAAGACTGATGGTATTCCTGCAGGTAGTGCAGCAGATAGCTTTCCGTCAAGGTGTTGCTGGCACCGATGGTAAGCTCGCCCCGGGTCAGTTCCCGTGTTTCATTCAAACGGTTCTCACCGGCTTCCAGAAGCGCCAGAGCCCCGGAAACATACTCATACAAGGTGCGTCCGTCACTTGTCAAAGTGACACCGCGGCGGCTGCGGGAAAACAACCGCACGCCCAGTGATGACTCCAGCGCCTTGATGGACTGGCTGACAGCGGACTGGCTGAGATATAAAGATTTGGCCGTCGCGGAGATATTGCCGCTGTCCGCCACGGCCTTGAACACCTTATATTGTTCCAGATGAGCCTGCATTTGATATACCTCCTGATATAAGGATGATCGATATCAACTATAAGAATATTCGCATTTACTTATGTTTTGAGATTGATTATAATAGTTTCGCATGATGAAATCAAGACATCGTGGACAACAAATTTTAGGAGATATCAATTATGGCAGAGCGTCGAGTCGGAACTGTATCCAGAGGCATTCGCTGCCCGATCATCCGTCAGGGTGATGATCTGGCGAAGATCGTAACTAACAGTGTATTGGAAGCTGCAGAAGCGGAAGGCTTCGAGCTGCGCGACAGAGATGTCATCTCTATTACGGAATCTGTAGTCGCAAGATCTCAGGGCAACTACTGCACCGTGGAAGATATTGCAGCGGATGTGCAGGCGAAATTCGGTACCGGCACCATCGGCGTCATTTTCCCGATCCTGTCCCGCAACCGTTTCGCGATCTGCCTGAAGGGCATCGCGTTGGGTGCAGCTGCCAGCGGCAACGGCAAGATCGTTCTTATGCTTTCCTATCCTTCGGATGAAGTCGGCAACGAGCTGGTCAGCCTTGACAAGATCGATGAAGCGGGCATCAATCCCTACAGTGATGTGCTGGATCTTGCAAAGTATCGTGCACTGTTCGGTTACGGCGTCCATGAGTTCACCGGGGTCGACTATGTTGCTTATTACAGTGATCTGATCAAAGAGTGCGGCTGCGACGTGGAGATCGTATTCGCGAACCGTGCGAAGACCATCCTGGACTATACAAAGAACGTAATCACCTGTGACATCCACACCCGCGCGCGCACCAAGCGTATCCTGAAAGAAGCCGGGGCAGAGAAGGTCTTCGGCCTGGACGACATCATGACCCAGCCCGTGAACGGCAGCGGCTGCAACGAGCGTTATGGCCTGCTGGGTTCCAATAAAGCCACCGAGACGCAGGTCAAACTGTTCCCGCGTGAGTGTAAGCCTCTGGTCCTGGAGATCCAGGCGGAGATCCTGGAAAAGACCGGCAAGCATGTGGAAGTCATGGTCTATGGCGACGGCGCTTTCAAGGATCCCAAGGGCAAGATCTGGGAGTTGGCGGATCCGGTGGTTTCTCCGGCATTCACCGATGGTCTGATCGGTACACCGAACGAACTGAAACTGAAATATCTGGCGGATAATGATTTCGCGCATCTGTCCGGCGAAGAGCTGAAGAACGCGATTTCCGAGAGCATCAAGGCCAAGGACAAGGATCTGGTCGGCAAGATGGCCAGTGAAGGTACCACACCGCGTCAGCTGACCGATCTGATCGGTTCTCTGTGCGACCTGACCTCCGGCTCCGGCGACAAGGGAACTCCGGTCGTCCTGGTGCAGGGATACTTCGATAATTACACCAACTGATTTTGGAATTTGTAAGTACGAGACCGGCAAAGCAGGGGAGCAGAACCTGTTTTGCCGGTCTTTTGTAAATTTCTGATGGGAAAATAGAAAATGGTACTTGACATGGACGCTGCAAGATGATATTATAATAAAGCTTTCGCACTGAAAGCACCTGGCCCCATGGTCAAGAGGTTAAGACGACGGCCTCTCACGCCGTAATCATGAGTTCGATTCTCATTGGGGTCATTTGTAATGTAAATTACAACAACTTTCGGGCCTTTAGCTCAGTTGGTTAGAGCATCCGGCTCATAACCGGACGGTCCTGGGTTCGAGTCCCCGAAGGCCCATTGCTTTTAAGCAATGAAATGGCGGAGTAGCTCAGCTGGCTAGAGCACGCGGTTCATACCCGCGGTGTCAGGAGTTCAAGTCTCTTCTCCGCTACTTATGCGCGAATGGCTCAGTGGTAGAGCATCGCCTTGCCAAGGCGAGGGTCGCGAGTTCGAATCT
>JAILDJ010000165.1 GCA_024689505.1 Clostridiales bacterium | reverse complement strand
CGTCTTCAGTTCGTCCGGGATCTCTATGACTTTCGGGGCTTCCACCGCTTCCTGCTCTTTCGGAGCCTTGGGCCGGAATAGCAAAGAGATCAGATATATGAACAGGAAAAACACGGCAGCCATGAGCGTGACAGCCGGAATAAACTTTTTCCACTGAATGACGATTTTGACTTTCCGCTTCTTCTTAGCCATTTTTCTAGTAAAGTTTCTTTTGGATGATCCGCTTCTCCGTCACAACATACTGTGGACGGAAATCATGTGGTTCATCAGGGATCTGGTCAAGTACTTGGAGATCGAAAGCGACCGCCATCGTCTCCTGTTTTGGATCCTTAGCCAGGTATCGATCGTAGTAACCGCCGCCATGACCGATACGCCGGCAAGCTTCATCGAAGATCACGCCCGGCATGAGGATGAGGATCCGTCCTTCCGGCATCTGATCGCCCATCGGTTCATAAATGCCATATGATCCTTTTTGCAGATCACCGTCCTGATCGAACAGTACGAACTCCATCTCGCCGTCGCGGATCCTGGGGGCGGCGGTCTTTTTCCCCGCATCGCGGCACGCCCGGATGATCGGTGCGGTATCGACTTCGCCGGGCAGCGACAGAAAAACGCAGACAGTATCGGCTTGCTGGAATGCTTCCATTGCGCATACCCGTCCGGCGATCCTCTCTGACCACGACCGGATCTGTTCTTTCGGTAGTGCGCGCAGCTGTTCGATCATCGCTTTGCGCAGTGCCTGCTTCTCCGGCTGCATCAGTAGTCCACCTTCATCATGCACAGGCCTTTGGCCGGGACGGTAAAACCCGTCAGCGTCCGGTCTTCCGCTTGGATCAAAGCTGGGATGCTGTCAGCAGCACGCTTTCCGAAGCCCACTTCCAGCAGGGTCCCGGTCAGGATACGGACCATATACTGCAGGAATCCGGAACCGTGATAGGTAAAGGTGATCCGCTCACCCTTCTGCTCGATCTCGATGGAATCCACCCGACGGACGGTGGATTTTTTCATCTTCGGATTGCCGCAGAAGCTTTTGAAATCATGTGTACCGATGAGATATGATGCGGCTTTGCGCATGGCCGCAAGGTCCGGCTGCTGCTCCAGTACGTAGATATAACGACGGTCGAAAACAGGCTTTTTCGCTCCATACCAGCAGGTATAGCGATAGGTCTTGCCCACCGCATTGTAGCGGCTGTGGAAGCGTTCAGAAGCTTCTCTGACATCTGTCACACCGATATCATCCGGGAGATACGTGTTCATGTAGGCCATGATCTCCTCCGGCGTCATGGAGGTTTCCATGTGGACATTGCAGACCATGGCATCCGCATGGACGCCTGCGTCAGTACGGCCGGCACCGATCACCTTCGGCACCTTGTCCCCGGACAGGTCCAGCATGCGGGCCAGCAAGGTCTCGACCTTGCCCTGGATGGTATTGTCCTTGCCGGGCTGGTGTTCCCAGCCCAGATACCGGGTCCCGTCATACTGTAGGATGATCTTGTAATTTTTCATGGCAGTTCGACCCCATCGTCTCCGGCCTTCCAGCGGCGGATGCGATCCAGTCTGTCCGCGATCTCCGCCTCAGCGCCTTTATCCCCGGGGCGATAATACTGCCGATCCTTCAATGCATCCGGCAGGCACTGCATGCGGGCGATCTTTTCCTCTGTATCATGGGCGTAGATATAGCCTTTGCCGTAATCGGCATCAGCCATGAGCTTCGTCGGTGCGTTGCGGATCTGCAGCGGTACTGGCTCGGCAGGTGCGTTCTTGACATCCATCTTTGCCTCGATCGCGGCCACTTCCAACGCGTTGGATTTTGGCGCCATGGACATGTAGACCACGGCGTGTGTCAGATGTACGTCGCATTCCGGCACACCCAGGAAATGACAGGCCTGGTAGCAGGCGATGGCCAAAGGCAGGGCCCGGGAATCCGCCATGCCCACGTCCTCTGAAGCAAAACGCACGATGCGGCGTGCGATGTACAGCGGATCCTCCCCGCCGTCCAGCATGCGCCGCATCCAGTAGACTGCGGCGTCCGGGTCGGAATTGCGCATGGACTTATGCAGGGCGGAGATCAGGTTGTAATGCTCTTCCCCGCTCTTATCGTACAGCAATGAGCGGCGGTCCATGCACTGCGCCAGGATCTCATCACTGACGCGGATCACGGCGTCCGGATCCATGGTCGAGTTGAGGACGACCATCTCCAGGGTATTGAGCGCTGTGCGGGCGTCGCCATTAGCGAAGCGTGCGATGACACCTAACTGATCCTCCGAGATCTCGATCAACATATCCCCCAGGCCTTTCGGGCTCTTAAGGGCGAAATGCAGCATCTTGATCAGGTCCTTCTCCTCCAGCGCCTGCAGGATGAAGACCTTGCAGCGCGAAAGCAACGCGGAGTTGATCTCGAAGGAAGGGTTCTCCGTGGTCGCGCCGATCAGGATGATACTGCCTTTTTCGACGAACGGCAGGAACGCATCCTGCTGTGCTCGGTTGAAGCGATGGATCTCATCAGTGAACAACACGGTACGGATGCCCATCAAGCGGTTCTTTTCCGCCTGGTTCATGACTTCCTTCACTTCTTTGATGCCGCTGGTGACCGCGGAGAATTCGACGAATTCCGCCCGGGTCTGGTGCGCGATGATGCGGGCCAGCGTGGTCTTGCCCACGCCAGGCGGCCCCCAGAAGATCATGGAAGAGATCTGATCGTTCTCGATCAGGCGGCGCAGGAGCTTGCCCTTGCCCACAAGGTGCTCCTGCCCCACGTATTCATCGAGGGTCTCCGGCCGCAAGCGGCTCGCGAGCGGAGCGGACTGCGGCCGTTCCTCGGCAAACAGATTCATTTGATCCATATCATTCCTTGATTATTGCGATGTGCAGTTCTTCCAGCTGCTTCGGCTCGACAGGCGCCGGAGCGCTCATCATGACATCCTGCGCGTTCTTGTTCATCGGGAACGGGATGACTTCGCGGATGGTCTCTTC
>JAILDJ010000106.1 GCA_024689505.1 Clostridiales bacterium | reverse complement strand
ATGGCGAAGCGATTGATCTGCGGCGTCTGTGAGATGGCGCGCACAAAGGCGGCGAACAGGACGTGGTATAAGGTCAGATCCGGCATGTCGGTACGGCGGTGTTCCCGCACGAACTCCTGCACATGTGTGATATCGACTTTTTCTTCGAACAGGACCCAGGAATCGCTCTTTTCGTACATGACGAAGGGCTCGATCAGGTTCATGGGTTCGATGTTGCGTACGCGGAAACCGTCCTTGCGGTCCCCGAAGCGGCGTTTACGGCCTTCCAATGGCAGCATAGGGTAACCTCCATAAATGGATTTTGTTCAAGTATAAGGGAAACAGAGGGGTCCGTCAAGAATCAAACTTCGACCTGCACGAGGTACGGGCGGTGGTCCGAGACGACCAGATCCGGCACTTCCGCGCGCAGGAAGCGGCAGGGTCCGCAGGACATGATGTAGTCGATCTTGACTTCCGGTGCGTGGGACGGATAGGTCTTCGTACCCTTTGGAAGGAGACTGGCAGAATCCCGATACACTGTATGCAGTTCTTGGATACAAGGGCTGTCCGGCTCCAGGTTGAGATCGCCCATGAAGATCGTAGGGTTTGCTGGATCGGTCAGCGAGAGAACGGTTTCCACAGCATTGGCGGCTTCTTCCGGTTCCAGACCGAAGTGGGTGTTCATGACGCGAAGCACAGTGCCGGAAGGCAGACGGACGGACGCGCAGATCAGGCAGCGGGTCTCATAATGGCCGTGCGGCCTGATGGGATCCGGATCCGGGATCATGACCCGTTCCACAGGATCCATCGGATACTTCGACAGCAGGGCGTTTCCGTACGGCCCCTGGGTTTCAGCGGGCAGGGCTTGCCCGAAAAAGAAATAGGGAAAGCCGCAGGCTTCAGCCAGATACCGGGTCTGTGCGCAGAAACCGGGCTTGTCTGCGGCATCACGTACCTCGTTCAAGGAAACGATGTCCGGCTGAAAGCGGCGGATGGCCTCCGCGACACGGCCGAGATCGATGAGCGCCGCATCGGACAGACCCGGCGTGCGAAGACGACGGGCATGATCCACACCATGCTGTATATTAAAGGTCATGATCGTAAGTTCCATAAATCGTACCTCCCTGTCACATTATAACTGCCTCACATGACAAGTCAACAAAAAAAGAAAGCACGTACATGCAAGTACGTGCATAAGATAAGGAATAAAATAAAAGGGAGGAGAAAACTCTTGTTATTAGCTCTTGACAGTTATTATAATACAATATCCGCCGAAAAGATACAACGACAGAATGATTTCAGATATATTACAGAAATGACTTTTATTTAGTCGGATCGGTGTACACATTCTTGACAGTTTTACATAGAAAAACTATTATATATAAAGTGATAAAATGTATGCAATAGAAGCAGGAGTTGGATCGATGGGCAACAGAAAGATAAAGAAAACAGCGATGCTGTTATGCATCTTTTTCGGATGGTTCGGCGCGCACCGATACTATACGGAAAAGTGGCTGACAGCGATCCTCTATACAGCGACCTTAGGACTCATGGGGTTTGGATGGCTGATCGATATCGCACTGATCGCCGCGGATCAGTTTATGGATGGATCCGGGCAGCCGCTGCTGAAAGCCAGTGATCTGGCGGGCGGCGCCTATGGCGTATATGCGATACCGCCGCAGAAAGTACAGCCGGTCCCCGTGCCAGATGCACCTACGGTGAAGCTGACGCCTGCGCCGGTCCGCACCGTACAGCCGGCACCAACGCATACGGTACAGCCAGTTCCCACCCATAAGATGGTGACACGCTTTTATACTTGTCCGCTCTGCGGCAAAGAGCAGACCCAGTATATCGATGAAAACAAAACATTCGCTTTCTGCACCGGGTGCGGCCAGAAGATCGATCTGATGCCGAAGACCGTGCCGGGCGAGTCGAAAGCCAGGCCGCAGTCCTTTACGGTCACGGCATATAATGGGACGGAGCCTTTCATCTTCGTAAGTTATGCACATCGCAACAGTGACAAGGTCGTCCCGATCATAGCCAAGATCCAGGCGGATGGCTACCGCGTATGGTTCGATGAAGGCATCGATCCGGGTACGGAGTGGGATACCAATATCGCAAATCATGTGCGAGGCTGCAGCTTGATGCTGGCCTTTATGTCCAAGGAATATCTTGCATCGGAAAACTGCAAGGATGAGCTGAATTTCGCCAGAGATCTCAGCAAAAACAGGATCCTGATCTACCTGGAAGACGTGGAACTGCCGGATGGTATGGCCATGCGCCTGAACCGCCTGCAGGCGATCCACCAGTATAAATATGAGGATCAGAAAGACTTTTATGAAAAGCTGTACAATTCGCCGGACCTGCAGAGTCTGCGATGACGGCCGAGACGCACGTATGTATCACCTGCGGGACACCCGCGGGTCAAACCAAGGAGGTAGTTTATGCAGATCACACAGGTAAAACCGATCACAGATCGGATCCGGACCAACATGGAGGCGGTGATCGTCGGCAAGACCGATATCATCGATCAGGTGATGACGGTGCTTCTGGCGGGCGGCCATGTGCTGCTCGAAGATGTGCCCGGCACTGGCAAAACGATGCTGGCCAAAGCCTTGGCAAAGTCCGTGGCCTGCACGTTCAAACGTGTACAGTTCACACCGGACCTTCTGCCGAGCGATCTGATCGGTATCAACTATTATAACCAGAAAGAGGGAGAGTTCGTCTTCCGTCCCGGTGCGCTGTTCACCAACATCCTCCTGGGCGATGAGATCAACCGTGCGACGCCGCGTACCCAGTCTTCCCTGCTGGAAAGCATGGAGGAGAAGCAGATCACCGTTGACGGCAAGACCTATGTACTGGACAAGCCCTTCTTCGTCATCGCGACACAGAACCCTGTCGAGACACAGGGCACCTTCCCACTGCCGGAAGCACAGTTGGACCGTTTCATGATGCAGCTGTCCATGGGCTACACCAATACGGAGGATTCTTTGACCATCCTCAAGCGCTTCGTCGCTGGCGCGCCGCAGGATGAGATCGAACCTGTCTGCACGCAGGAAGAACTGCTCGACATGCAGAAGACGATCGGTGAAGTCTTCATCCACGACAGCGTCGCCCGCTATGCTATTAAGATCATCGAAGCGACACGCAGCCGCGAGGAGATCGCTCTGGGCGTCAGCCCCCGTGGCAATATCGTATTCTTGCGGGCGGCACAGGCCTACGCGGCCATCCAGGGCCGAACTTTCGTCACGCCGGACGACATCAAGAAGCTGGCACTGCCGGTACTGGGCCACCGCATCATCCTGCGCAGCAACATGCGCAGCCGCACCACCCAGATCGAAGCGATCATCGAGGACATCCTGAATACTGTAGAGGCGCCGACTGAGAATTTTGAGAGGTAACCTATGCCCATAATCGTCATCTTTGCGGTGGTCGGGCTCGTATATCTGGTCCAGAAGAAGATCTACCAGAAATACTGGAACCGCAATCTGGAGGCAACGGTAGCCTTTACCGACCACTACATGTTCGAAAGGGAGCAGACGACGCTGACGGAGACGATCACCAACGCGAAAAAACTGCCTCTGCCCTGGATCCACGTCAAATTCCAGATCCAGCGCAATGGGAACGTAGAGTTTTACCGCAATGATATGTTCAGTATCCTGTTCTATCAGCAGATCTGCCGGCGCATCCCTTATACGTTCACGGAACGCGGCGTGTATACCATCAAGGGCATCGACCTGGTCAGCTACAATCTGTTCATCACGGACAAACTGGCCGAGACACGCCACACCGGCGACACCCTGTTGGTATATCCCCGGCGCATCGATGCGGAGGAATTCCGCATCCCCTACGAGCGTATGAACGGAGAGATCGTCACCAAGCGCGCGCTGATGGAGGATCCCTACATGTTCAAGGGCATCCGCGAATATCAGCCGTACGACAGCTTCCGCAAGATCAATTTCAATGCCTCCGCCCGTGCCGGAGAATGGATGGTCAACACCCAGGACCCCACGGTCTCCCAGACCATCCACATCCTGCTGAACATGGAGAAGGGCACGGAGCATTATGAAGCCTGGCTCTATGAGCAGAGCATCCGCATGGCGGCTTCTTTGGCTGCCCAGTACGAGGAAGATGGGATCCCGGTCAGCATGTACTGCAATGGCAAGGACCTGATCACAGATACCGATATCACTGTGCCCGCCGGCAGCAGCAGCGGCCACGTGCACGAGATCTTCAGCGCTTTGGCCCGTCTGGATATCACGGCCGCGGTGGATCATCCCATCGCCCAGGATCTGGAGCAGGCTTTGAAGACTCGTGATCCGGATACCCTGTACGTCCTGATCTCGCCCTATTTCGGCAAGGATCTGAAGGATGCGTATCAGGAACTGCGTTCCTACATTTCAGCGGTGCAGTGGATCCTGCCGGTATCCTACCGGGATATGTCCGATCCGGACTTCCCCGGCCGCAAAGTACCGGAAGAATTGGAGGATGTATATCTATGGCAGAACTGAACACCTCCACCACCAGCCGGTTCGAAGGGATCGGTTTCGAGATCACCAAGGTCGTCTATATCTTTTCCATGGTATCAGTGATCGCCAGCTGCCTTATGGGCACGTACAGCAAAGATGCTCGTTACGTCCCTCTGTGCATGGGCCTTCTTCTGATCCCCGTCTATTCCGTCGTCGTCCGACGCCTCATCAAGAACTTTTTCCTGTTCTTCCTGGCGCACGTCATACTGGCAGGACTCCTGTTCCTGTATAAAGACCCGGTCATCATGGCCTTGATCGGAGGCTATGTGCTTGCGGATATCATCTACATCTACGTCCGCAAGATCTCCGGCGTCAACGATCCGATGACGGGAGCCACCCTGGTCGTGGCCTTCGCGGTCGCGATCATCACCTATATCTTTACGGGACGGGCGAAGCTCGAATTCGTCCATCCTGTCATCATCACCGTGTTCATCATGCAGATCGTGGCCTATCTGGTCTACTTCCATCAGATGAACATCCGTGAGACCCTGGTGGCCAATACTCAGTCGGCCAGCCAGTCCATCAAGAAGATCAACCGCCTGAATTCCAAGGTCATCTGGATGTTTGTGGTGATCCTGCTGATCCTGATCGGCGTGGGCATCGCCGTCCGTCTGGACGTGGCCTTCACCATGATCGGCCGTGGACTGCTGATCGGACTCAGGTTCATCGTCAGACTTGTGTTCCAGGGAGGCAAGCAGGACACGGAGACCGGCCCGATCTATGTGGATGAGGCTGGTGGTCAGGGGGATCCGAATACGGTCCCGGACGATTACGTGACCTGGCCCATCTGGCTGATCCTGGAAAAGATCCTGTACGTGTTCGCGGTCATCGTCATGCTGGCACTGATCGGTTATATCTTCTACCGGCTGTACCAGAAGTTCAAGATGGACCGGGTCGAAGAGGACGTCCTGAGCGATTACGCGGAGACCACCGTGTTCGTCGAACGGGTCAAACGGGAGAAGAAGGAACGCCGGTCTTTGTGGGACATCCTCAACGTGCCCAATGATAAGAAAGTCCGCAGGCTGTACCAGAAAAAGATCTTGCACCGGATCAAAGCCGGGGACCGCATCACTGCGGCGGATACGCCGCGCCAGATCCTGGAGACCGTCAAGGCCGAGGACCTGACACATATCACGGAAGTGTACGAGCGTGCCCGGTATTCCGATATCCCCATCACCAAAGAGGATGTGCAGAGCATATCCTGAACGTATATTGAACAATTGAAAACAAAGGAGACATAAACTGCCATGAATACATGGAACGATGCCCCGATCACGGCGAAAATGCCGTGGAAGGGCCACACGGAAGATATACCGTTGTATCTGGATTATTTTCAGGGTTCGATGTTCGAAGCGGTCGAAAAGATCGCCAAGGAATATCCGAACCAGGTCGCTTTCGACTTTATGGGCCGGCCTACGACCTACCGTGCGCTGATCGAAAACATCGAAAAGTGCGCGAAGTCCCTCAGGACCATCGGTGTCCGCGAAGGAGACAAAGTCACGATCGCGATGCCGAACTGCCCCCAGGCGCTGTATATGCTTTACGCGGTCAACCTGATCGGTGCCATCGCCAACATGATCCATCCGCTGTCCGCGGAGAAGGAGATCGAGCATTATCTGAACTTCTCCGAGAGCGTGACCGCCATCACACTGGACCAGTTCTATGGGAAATTCGAGAAGATCCGCAAGAACACCAAGGTGGTCAACATCATCATCGCCAGCATCAAGGACG
>JAILDJ010000038.1 GCA_024689505.1 Clostridiales bacterium | reverse complement strand
TTCTCGACGAGATGACCGTCCGCACTGAAGATCAGTTGATCGAAGGCCTTGACGTACCGGTAGATCTCACCGTTGGTGGCGTACCATACGTCGTCATGGCCGCTGACGAGTTGAAGCGCGGCTTCCATGGTCTCCCAATTGTTGTGGCCGTCGAATTCGTAGGCATGGCCCCACAGGTAGAAGAGTTTCAATGTGTGGGTCTCGTCAGAAAGGAACTGTTCCAGCAGCTCCATCAGCTGCGGATCGTTGTGATGGCAGGTCGGATGGAGTTTGAGCCAATCTTCCGGCAGATCGAAAGCGTGCGTGGAGATGGTGGTACGGGCATAGTCGATGCCAAGCGTTTTCAGAAGCGCCACAACATCATCATTGAAAGTTCCGAAAGGATAGGCCATGCCGGTGACCGGATGCTCTAACAGCCGCTCCAGTTGATACCGATCGCGCATCACATCCTGTGCGATGACAGGCAGAGGATAGGCTACAGGGTCCAGATGCTCGGCACCATGGACAGCGATCTCGTGGTTTTTATACATTTCTACGATCCGGTCTTCCGTTAAGCGCAGATGGGTGAAGGGAAACGGAGAGGGATAGCTTTTGACCGGACCTCCGACTCCGTACAGGCCGGAATTGATATTGAACGTGCATTTGACGCCGAAACGATCGAACATGGCGATCAGCCGCTCATCCTGGGTGACACCGTCATCATAGCTCAAGGTAAAAGCTTTGATACGACCTCCGGGAAACAGCGGATGGATAAATCGTGATTTCATAAGTAGGACCTCCTTCTGCTTGATTCGTATTATAGTCACGCGAAGGAAGAAAGTCAAATCCGGACGCCTCTGGATTTGAAGAAAGAAAGGACAAACAAATATGGCAGAAATCAAGGATCAAGGCTTGGATGCTTTCAAGATGAGCGGCAACGATATGCCCGTCATCCTGGCAGACCGCAAACTGAAGATCGGTATCATCGGTACAGGCTGGATCGCCGGCAACCACATCACCAGCTATCTGAAGATGCCCGATGTGGAGATCGTGGCCGGTGCGGATCTGATCCCCGGTAAGGCGGAAGCCTTCTTCAAACGTTATGGTGTCGAAGGCGTGCGCTGCTATCCGAGCCACAAAGAGATGCTGGACAATGAAGAACTGGATGCGGTCAGTGTCTGCACCTATAACCGCACTCATGCGGAATGCGCGATCTACGCACTGAATAAGGGTGTCCACGTCATGCTGGAGAAGCCCATGTGTGTCACCACAGAAGAGGCCATAGAGATCATGCGGGCGGAGAAAGCCAGCGGCAAGATCCTTTCGATCGGCTTCCAGCCCCGTCTGGATCCGAACATGATGCAGATCAAGCGCGTGATCGATTCTGGTGTCCTTGGCGATATTTATTACATCCAGACCGGCGGCGGCCGCAGAGACGGTATCCCGACGCCGTTCGGCACTTCCTTCATCGAAGAGAAGACCGCGGGCATCGGTGCGATGGGCGACATCGGCTGCTATTCTCTGGATCTGGTCCTGAACGCGATCGGTTATCCGAAGCCGTTGACCATCACCGGTTATACGTCGAATTTCATCGGCACCAGCAAGGACTACTGGCAGTATCGTCCGCATCCGGAGTATCGTGATCTGTTTGGTGTTGAAGATTTTGCGGCGGCGTTCGTGCGGCTGGAAGGCGGCATCATCCTGGATTTCCGCATCTCCTGGGCCATGCATATGGACACTGCGGGCGATACTTTGTTCCTGGGTACCAAGGGCGGCCTGAAAGTGCCTTCGACCGAGTGCTGGAACGGTACGCTGGATAATCCTATGGTACTGTATCAGACGATCGGCGGCGCCAAGGTCGAGACCACGATCCCGATCGTACCTTCCCCGATCCCGTTGTTCGATAAGAAGATCCGTGCGTTCCTGAATGCGATCAACAGCAACGGTACGGCTCCGATCCCGTCTTCCCAGATCCTGTACAACCAGGCGATCATCGACGGTATCGTGACGTCCGCGCGTCTGGGCAAGGAGATCGAAGTGCAGATCCCGGAGATCTGAACCTTGTAAAAATGCATGATCTTAGCACAGTTTCCTCGCCGTATCGCGGGGAGACTGTGTTTTTATGTGCGATTATCATAAATTTTGCAAGAACGATAAATAATTCTTGCATAAATATGGGCGACATACTATAATATAAGAACGTTGATGAATTTTTGCAACTTCGTTTATTCAAATATAGATATAGCAGTGAGGAGTATCGCCATGAGCAAGCCGTACAAGAAGATGAAGCGTGAAGAATTGGTCCTGCTGCGCGCGCAGCTGGAGAAGGAATACCGGGAGGTCCAGGCCCGGGGCATCCATCTGGATATGTCCCGCGGCAAGCCATGCAAGGAACAGATCAATCTGTCCATGCGCATGATGGAAGCCCTGCCGGACGACCCTGCCATCTGCATCAATGAAGAAGGCATCGACTGCCGCAACTATGGCTGCCTTTCCGGGATCATCGAAGCAAAGCGTCTGCTCAGCCAGATGATCGAGTGCCCGACCGAGAATATCGTCATTTATGGCAACTCCAGTCTGGAGGTCATGTACAGCACGCTGTCCCGCGCCATGCAGCATGGGATCATGGGCTACACGCCCTGGGTCAAGCAGGGACAGATCAAATTCCTGTGCCCGGTGCCTGGTTATGACCGTCATTTCGCCATGACGGAGTATTTTGGTATCGAAATGATCAATATCCCCATGCTGGCGGATGGTCCGGATATGGACCTGGTCGAAAAGTATGTGGAAAATGATCCGCTGGTCAAGGGCATCTGGTGTGTACCGAAGTATGCCAATCCCACAGGTATCTCCTATTCGAAGGAAGTAGTGCAGCGGTTTGCCGCATTGGAACCCGCGGCGCCGGACTTCCGCATTTTCTGGGACAATGCCTACAGCATCCATCATCTGTATCCCGAAAAGGAGAAGCAGGACTTTGTCCCGGAGATCCTGGATGAGTGCAAAAAAGCCGGCCATGCGGACATGGTCTTCAAATTCTGCTCCACGTCCAAGGTCACGTTCCCCGGTTCCGGCCTGGCGGCCATCGCCACCTCCGTCGCGAACGTGGAAGATATCCTGCAGCAGCTGGCGGT
>JAILDJ010000030.1 GCA_024689505.1 Clostridiales bacterium | reverse complement strand
AAAAAAGCGTTGAAACCCAACTCTTCATGGGAACTGGGGTTTCAACGCTTTTATCATGTTTTGCACATAGTCAAAAGATCAAATACCATACCGGATGTTTTTGACCGTTTTGTTTTCCAAGGTAAGGTTTTCGTAAATTCGGACACCGCCATTGCCGGTTGGTGCCTGGGCCAGCAGGCCTACCTTGACTTTCTTCTCCGCCGGTAAACTAAAGAATCGCATCATGTAGAAATTCTCACCATCAGTAGAGTAATGGAAAGAGAATGTATTGTTCACGCGGCATACTTTCAACCAGGCAGTGTTTCCCTCAAGGTTGCAGCCGTTGGCATCGTCTGATTCTCCCCGCTTTGTAACTACGCTGACAGCTGCGTGGGTACCAAAGTCCGTTTTTTCAAAGCAGGCTTTGGCCCAATTCTGCAAGTCGACCATCACCATGACAGAAGCAGAATCATAAATATCCTTGAACTCATGCGAAACCTTGACCTGCAGAACGAAATCGTCTTCTACTTCTGTATAATAGTATGGCGCATTACTGAGTGATTCCGGTGTGATTCCTTCTTCACTGACGGAACCACTGTTGCAGAAAAAATCACTCAGCGGCGTCGCCATGATCTCAATCTTGTTACCATCTTTTTTGAGTTCCGATTGATTCATCCATTGAAATTCCATCTGATCGCCTCCTGTGTTATTGCTTTTAACAGAAATATATCAAAAACTCAAAAGTCACAAAAGGAACTTTTCAACCAAATCATAGTACTATTTACCCAGACTTCGCGTGGCCCCGGGCGTATAGCCGTAGTGCTGCCGAAATTGGCGGGTAAAGTAACTTGTAGAGTGGAAGCCGCAAGATTGGCTGATCTCCTGGATAGAACGTGTTGTATCGTTAAGGAGAATGTGTGCCTTTTGCAACCTGTACTGAATCAGGAAATCGATGGGCGATTTTTGCAAATACATCGAGAAACATCTCCCAGCTTCGCTGCGGCTGATGTTGGCGGCAGCGGCAATGTCCGAAAGTGTGATATCCTGGGCGTAATAGTCGTAGATGTATGTAAGCATCTGCTGCACTCGGATCTGTGCATTCATCTGCACCCGCGATATCATCGTCTTGGGCAACGCGTCGAAATGACAATTCAGATAATCAAATATAGAAATCAATGCATGCTGAATTCGAAGTTCATACAGTGGAAGACACTCATCCAAAAGTTGATATATGCGCTGCATCGTCCGATGGATCTCATCATGTTCTCCCTGCCTGAAAACCACATAGGAAAGTGCATCACATGCTGCTATCTTTTGAACGTATTTTTGATAGACCACACTGCCTTCAGGAGCGATCAGCGTACCCAAGAAGACGATGCCAGGCATCGGATCGGGTGTTTCCCCCGATATTTGCTTGATGCCATGCAGCATATTGACATTAACGAATATGCTATCACCTGCATGCAGCAAGATATGTTCTTCTCCTACCTGATAGTCCAATACGCCCACTCGTGCTGTTACGATCTCGAATTCAGGATGCCAATGCACAGGCCCTTCCCGATTCGGCAGATCAACGATTTCATCATGAAAATAGGTGATCGGAAACTCCGGAGAAATATGATGCAGTTGTTCCCGAAGCTGATGGTCAAGGACGATCGACATGGAATCCTCTTACTCCTCCTCTATCAGCTTCGCGATCTTCTTCGTCAAATGCCGCATTTCGCTGTTGGCGTGATGCTCCAGGCTCTTCGCATATCGAAGCAATGCTTCGGCAGCTGCCACCAGCTGCAGATAGTCTCTGTTCTTTGCCGGAGCGTGCTGCTTCACTTCTTTCTTCTTCTCTACCGGCTGTGCCATCTCGACCCATTCGTTTCGGAGCAGGTCGAAGCAGGATCCGGACCAGGGTGCTTCCGCTGGGATACCAAACTGTTCTGTGATCATTGCAGCTAAAGTCTGGCAGTTTTCATCATCCCCGTGGTTGACGAATACTCTCCCGGGTTTTTGCCCGATCGCGTCCATCCAGCGCAGGAGTCCCGCCTGATCCGCATGACCTGATACACCTTTGAGAAGATCGATCTCCGCGTTCACATGGATCTCTTCTCCCAGGATCTTCACACTCTTTACACCATCATAAATGATGCGTCCTAAAGTGCCGTTTGCCTGATATCCCACGAAGAGGATCGTGTTCGCTGCATTCCATATATTGTGCTTCAGATGGTGACAAATGCGGCCGCCTTCGCACATACCGCTGGAAGCGATGATGACCTTGGGCTCCCTGTTCCAGTTCAGTGCTTGGGATTCTTCCACGGTTTCGATGGTCCTCAGGCCATCGAACCAGATGGGATTTTCTCCCTCATTCATGATGGCAAGGGTCTCCTCGTCCAGGCAGGCCATCTCGCACTGTAAGAATACGGCAGTCGCTTTGTTGGCCAGAGGGCTGTCCAGAAATACCTCAAAATCCGGACGTTCCGGGAGAAGATTCTGCATTTTGATCTCCCGGAAGAAATACAGCAATTCCTGGGTCCGGCCGACGGCGAAGGAAGGAATGATGACCGTACCGCCGCGGGCAAAGGTTCTGCGCAGTACCTGGACCAGATACGGAATGGGATCCATCGCCTGCTCATGGAGTCTGGCGCCATACGTGGACTCGATCAAAACGTAGTCCGCCGCGCTCACGGGGATGGGATCATTGATGATCGGCTGATCCGTGTTGCCCACGTCTCCGCTGAACACCATGGTCACCGTTTTCCCCTGTTCTGTCAGGAAACATTCTACGGAAGAAGAGCCCAAAAGATGGCCCGCATCCGTAAAGCGCAGGGAAAGGCCTTCGTCCACATCGATCACCTGGCCATAGGGGCAGGCGCGGAAGAGCGGCATGGTCTTCTCCACGTCTTCGAGGGTATATACAGGCTCTACCGGTTCTTTTCCCACACGCAGATTCTTTTTGGTCTGATAAGCCGCGTCTTTCTCCTGGATCGTCGCACTGTCTGCCAACATGATCGCACACAGGTCCATCGTCTCCTGTGTAGCGTAGATCGTTCCTTGGAAACCTTGATGTACCAACAGAGGAAGCATGCCGGAATGGTCGATATGCGCATGGGTAAGGAGAACGTACTCTATCTGTTCAGGGGCAACCGGCAAAGGTGCGGTCTCATAATCCGTATGCCCCTGTATCATACCATCATCCACCAGCAGATAGCGCCCCTCGTTCCATTCCAGTAATGTGCGGCTGCCGGTCACCTGATGATTGGCACCGAAAAAAGAAAGTTTCATGATCGACTCCTTTCATCCTCCGATCGTTGATCAATGATGCTTGGTCTATTTTAACTAAAACTCGCGGTATTATATTTATAGTATATCACAGGATGCGTCACTGCACCAGTTCCCTTCACATACTTTTCGATATCAAAAAGTGATCTCTTACTGTGAAGCGTATCAGATCACAAGGGATCGCACTTGAACAATATCTGTCGTTATGATAATATTTTATGAAAGTACCCGACCTATTGTTTACTATACCGTTTCGTCC
>JAILDJ010000002.1 GCA_024689505.1 Clostridiales bacterium | reverse complement strand
GGCAGGCATTAAGCTTAACGTGAGCTCAAAAACCGTAACAGGAGGTACCGCCATGCTGAAGATCGGAGAATTTTCAAAACTGTCCAGAGTCAGCGTCAGAATGCTTCGCCACTATGATGAGATCGGCCTTTTGAAACCAGCTGAGATCGATCGCTTCACGGATTACCGGTATTACAGAGAGGATCAGCTCCCTATAGCGGGCCGCATTGCCGCCCTGAAGGATATGGGCTTTTCCCTTGCAGATATCGTCAGGATCCTTGAAGTCTATGATGACCGTGAGAAACTGGAACCGTTCTTTTCTGCCAGACAGGAAGAACTTGAGGCCTTATCAAAGGATACAGCATATAAGCTGACGCTTCTGGACGCAGCCTGGAAAAGGCTGAGAAAGGAAGAAGACATGAGTTATAATGTAACTTTGAAGACCATTCCCGAACGCTATGCTGCAACTGTTCAGATGACCATTCCCCACTATGAGGATGAAGGGATGATATGGGGAAAGCTGACAGAAGAAACCTGTCGGATGAACCTCGTGGAGGATGACCCCTGCCTTTGCGCTGTGACCTACCTCGATGGGGAGTACAAGGAAGAAAATGTTGAGATGATGGCATGGAAGACCGTGAAGGGCATGTACCCTGACACAGAGCATGTGCAGTTCCGTACACTTCCGGAGGTGACGGTCGCCAGCTGTACCTATCAGGGAAGCTATACCCAAATCACGGATGTTTACGCTGCTGTGATTGCTTGGATGGAGGCGAACGGGTATGAACCTGCCGAGCCGATGTTCAACATCTACCATGTCAGTCCGCACGAAACGCAGAATCCGGATGAGTTTGTAACGGAGATCTGCTATCCAGTGAAAAAGAAATAATCTGACAGACTACACGAGACGAACAAGCTCCCGGACATTGGTAATAAACCAAAATCCGGGAGCTATCTTTATTCCTTATTCCAGTAGTCGATCCTGCTGTTGGAACAGACGGACTGCCGCCTGGACGTGTTCCGGCTGCAGTCCGCCGTTTTGTGTGTAGAACTGCGTGCGGATCCAATTGGCACGAGAACCCTTCTCACGAATGCCGCTGATGGTGAAATCAGGGAACTTTTCATCATCCAGGACGATGAAAGACCGGCATCCGGTCGATTTAGCGTAGCGGCGGATCTCCGAGCCGCGGTGGATGCCGGACAGACCGGGGATCTTATCATGGATCTCGACGCCGGCCGAAGTGAGGCTGTCGGAGAGATACTTTCCATCAAGTCCGCAGCTTTCATAATCCGGCTCCCACTCATTGCGCCAGGTGGAAGTGAGGACGATCCTGGCACCTGTCTGGTCCTTGATCTCCTTGAGCAGCTGCACTTTGGCGGGATCGATCCCGATCATGCCGTTGTTGGACCGTTCGCGGGTGGCGATGTTGTTCAGTACACCGTCGACGTCCAGAAAAATCATACGTTCATTCATCATGCATTCCTCCCTCATGTGGTTGTGATACCCTGATTGTAGAGGAATCAGTGCGGCATATCTGCTACCGCCGGTAGCATTTTCAAGAGGGATTCCTATGATTCCCAGTAGACTCCGTAATGTGCCTTGATGGGCCGATCTTTGCAGAATTCATTGTAATCCCCATCCAGACCCTGGGCCTTGACGCGGTCCACCTGCTCCGGATGAGACAGTGGGTAGCAGATCTCGAAATCATCCATGAAGTGCGGCGCCATCTGCTCGATACCGGTCCGGACTTCCGGCGTCAGGTCGTGGGCCTCGATGCGGACGCCTTTGCTGACGACCATGAAGTCGATGACCTTAGATAAGAAGTATTGGACCGTCGAAGCAAAGGACGGGTCTTTGCTCAAGTCTTTTTGGAAATGCGGGTCGGTGATGCGATCGAACAAGGTCATGACGCCGGTGAAGGGGTAGTAGGAGAAGGTGTAACGATCATCAACGGCCGTCTTTACACTGTCATTGAATTCGCTGAAGTTGACTTCGCGTCGCGGCACTGAACCCTGGACCATTCCGATCATGGAGCGGGACAGGCCAAAGGGATTGCAGTCATCCATGAGATCAAGCACGGTGGCGCCGACATCACGGTTCCCGCAGAGGATGTCAGAACGGCTGCCCGGCTCCAGGCCCGGTGCGTTCGCGATGATCATGGGGATGAACAGCTGCGGTGTGTAAGGCCAGGGGCCTTTGGTATCCACGCCCAAATCGAATTCCATGCTGCCATGGTCAGCGGTGAAAATGATCGTGGTGTCCTCATATTGGCCGGTGGCTTTCAAGGTAGAGATGATCCGACCCACCAGGTCGTCGATCTCACAGATCATTTCGCAGTAGGCCAGGCGTTCTTTGCGTCGCAGTTCCCGCACTTGCTTTGCACCTTCCGGGTCCAGCTCCGGAGAAAGGGCAGGTGTCGGGTTGATGAATGCCCGGCGGTACAATTCCACGGATGGAATATCAGTGCGGGTCTGGGTCCAGGGCTCCGGGATCTTGTCCGGATCGATGCGGCCGCGCATCTCTTTGGGGGGCAGATAGGGCCCGTGGGGCTCCAGGAAGCCGCAGTACAGGAAGAATGGCCGGTCTTTGGGCATTTCCAGGAACCGGCAGGCCTGGTCGCAAGCCCAACGGTCATAGTGCTCCGGTTCGGTATATTTGAATTGCAGGCCATCAGCCATGTAAGATGTCGTGGCCTCGGGATGATTTTCTTTCAACAAGGTCAGATGTTCGTTGTTCCTGCCGTCGATCAGCGGATGGAAGTACTGATACCCGATGGTGTTGCCGCGCGGGGCATGGTCATAACAGCCGACGGCTGCGGTCAGGACACCCAGTTGGTTCAATCGCTCCGGCAGGTAGGTGATGCCCTCTTTGACGGGGATATCGTTGGTCCAGGCACCGTGTGCGGAGACCGGAAGTCCGGTCATGATGGAGGCACGGGCCGGTGCACAGACCGTGGAAGCGGTGATGGCCTGTGTGAAAACGCAGCCGTCTGCGGCCAAAGCATCCAGGTTGGGCATGGGGATATGATCAGCGCCGTAGCAGGGCAGGTAATCCGGCCGCAGCTGATCACAGACGATCAGGATCACATTACGCATGGAAGCATCTCCTTGCTATTACATTATGTTATAGAAAAAGACTGAATCCGCATTGTACTTTTTCCTTGTCTTATCATATTATAGAATCAAGAAAAAAACAAGGAGGATAAGATCAATGGAATATACGACATTAAACACAGGAGCACGGATCCCAAAGATAGGGTTCGGTGTTTTTCAGATCCCGGATGCTGAAGAATGCAAACGCGTTGTGCTTGATGCGATCAAAACGGGATACCGACTGATCGATACCGCAGCCAGTTATGGCAATGAAGAAGCTGTCGGTGCCGCGATCCGGGAGGCGATCGATCAAGGCATCGTCACACGAGAGGAACTGTTTATCACCACGAAACTCTGGGTCACCGATGCCAGCTATGAGAAAGCTAAAACTGCGATCCGTCGTTCTTTGGACAAACTCGGCCTGGACTATCTGGATCTGTATCTGGAGCATCAGCCTATGGGCGATTATTTCGGCGCATGGCATGCGATGGAAGAAGCCTTTAAAGAAGGTACTTTGAAGGCCATCGGGGTCTGCAACTTTTTCCCTTCGATACTGGTCAATTTCTGTGAAAACGTAGAGATCAAACCCGCGGTCAATCAGGTGGAACTCCACCCCTTCTTCGCACAGCCTGAAGCATTGGAGATCATGAAGGAATATGGTGTCATCCCAGAAGCCTGGGCACCCCTCGCTGAAGGGAAGCACGGGATCTTCACGGATCCCATGCTCACCAAGATCGGCGAAAAGTATGGAAAAAGCGCGGCACAAGTCGTCCTGCGTTGGAATGTACAGCGCAGCGTGATCATCATTCCGAAATCCACGCATGTGGAACGCATGCAGCAGAACATCGATGTGCTGGATTTTGAACTGACAGATGAGGAAATGGCAAAGATCAGCGCATTATCATTGGATCACAGCGAGATCATCGATCATTTTGACCCGAAACTGGTACAGTTCCTGAACCGCAGAGTTTTGAACTAAAAAAGAGAGAAGAGAAAGCCCATGAAAGAGATCATTCTTGAACAGTCTCAGAGATTCTGGAAAGCTTTAGAAGCGGCAGATACGGCCGGAATGCGGGCAGTATGCGATCCGGATTGCTTTTTCGTGCACATTGGGGCGAATTGCGGGTTGGATGAAGAAATGGCTGCATTTGAACGAAAGATCTTTCAGCCGACAGTGATCGCGATCCACGGTCAGGAAGTCAAAGAGTGGGGTGATACCGCCATCTGTTTGACGGATGTAGATTACAGCCTGCTGCTTGGCGGACATGAGACAACGCATCATTTTATGACGACTGAAGTGTTCCAGAACAGGGATGGAGCATGGAAACTGATCCAGTTTACATTTACGGCGCTCGTTCACTAAGAAAAGGAGGTTTTCTATGAAAACATGGATCATCACCGGCGCGAGTGCCGGCGGTATTGGAGAAGGGATCGCACGGGCCGTGCTTTCCAATGGTGACAACGCTGTCATTACGGCCCGGAGCATGGATAAACTGGAAGCGATCGCGGCGGAGTATCCGCAGACCTGCCTGGCTGTTACTCTGGACATGGCCGATCGTGCGCAGATGAAGAACGTGGTGGCCAAGACCATCGAGAAGTTCGGCTCCATCGATGTGCTGGTCAATAATGCCGGCCATGGCTATCGTTCTTCCGTTGAAGAAGGTGAAGAGACCGCGATCCGTGAATTGTATGAGACCAACCTGTTTGGCCCGATCTGGCTGATCAAGGAAGTGCTGCCCTACTTGCGCGCACAGGGGTCAGGTGTGATCATGAACACGACCAGTATCGCGGCGGAGCGGTCCGCCATCGGCTCCGGCTATTATGCATCCTCAAAGGCGGCGCTGGACCTGCTGACCGATGGCCTGTGTAAAGAACTGGCACCCTTGGGCATCCGCGTTATGGTCATCGAACCGGGTTCTTTCCGCACCCATTTCTATGATGAAGCGCTCAAGAGCGCTCCGCTTACGATCGATGCCTATAAGGATTCCACCTGGAAGAACGCGAACGCGGTCAACAAGCGTCTGCAGCCGGGCGATCCGATGAAGGCAGGCGCACTGGTCTATCAGATGGCATATGCGGAAGAGGCACCGTTCCGTCTGCTGCTGGGTGCTGATGCGGTGAACGCGGTGGTCACCACCGCCCAAGGCCGGATCGACGAAGCAGAAAAGTTTGCGGATCTGTCCTCCGGGACCGCGTATTGATCGAAAGGAGAAAGGATCATGAGAAAAGATCTTGGAAATCTTGGGGCTGTTTATCCGATGCCCGTACTGATCGTCGCTGCCTACGATGAAAACGGCGTACCCTGTGCCATGAACGCGGCCTGGGGCATGATCTGCGGTTATCATGAGATCGCACTGTTCATCGATGAGGAGCACAAAACGACGCAGAACATCCGCGCCACGAAGGCCTTCACAGTCAGCCTGGCGGATCAGGATCACGTGGCGGAGGCGGATTATCTCGGCATCGCGACCGGCAACAAGATGCCGGATAAGTTTGCGAAGAGCGGACTGACGGCCACCAAGAGCGAAAAGGTGAACGCTCCGATCATCGAAGAATTCCCCGTCTGCATGGAGTGTGAACTGGCGGAGATCGTCGAGACGGAGAACGTACATGCCGTGATCGGCCGCATCATCAACACGAACGTCGATGAGAAAGTCCTGAACGAGAACGGTAAGGTCGAGATCAGCAAATTGAATGCTCTGATCTTCGATCAGTTCCAGGCCGGCTACTATGTGACCGGCGCGCAGGCAGGACAGGCATGGCGTGACGGACGCAAACTGCTGGGAGAATAAAAGAGAAAAAGCAAAAAAAGGCTCAGACAGACCGGAAGATGGCCTGTTTGAGCCTTTTATGCTTCTACATATTTACGATTCTTTTTCTTTGCGCACAGGTAGAACCGGATCTCGGCCTCCGGATCCAGGATGGGGACTGCGGTACGGTTTTCTGCGGCATTGGAAAACTGTATCGTCAGATTGGTGGAAAAACAGGGCAGCTGCGAAGCTGAGATCAGGTCGTTGAATGCGGCGCGGTCATGCTGGACGATAAAGTGGATCTGCTGCATTTTCTCATCATGGAGCTTCTGCCAGATGCCAAGATGCGCATAGACCAGCATCGTGATCCCGTCGAGATCGGACAAGTATAGTCCGCTTTTGGAAGCCAAAGGATGGTGCTTGGGCAGCAGGATGGACAGAGATTCCGCGACGTAAGGCCGGCAGATCAGCCCGGCCTCATCCACGGGATGATCCAGAACGGCGATCTGACAGATGTCTTTTTTCAGGTCGTCCAACAAATCGTTTTCCTTCAAATACGTGGATAGAGTCATACCCGGAAAACGGGCCGAGATGTCTGGCGTCAACTGCCAAAGCGGGCCAGGAGCGCAGGAACCAATGGTGATGGTCGTCAGGCTTCTTTTATAGTCTTCCATGCGCTGCTCCATTTCACTGGCGATGGAAAGCACAGCTCTGGCATGTGCGACTGCCAGAAGACCGGCTTCGTTCAGTTCCACGCGATTCTTGCCGCGGTCGAATAAGGAAAGGCCCAGGGATGCTTCCAACCGTTGCATGGAGCGGGACAGAGCAGGCTGCGAGAGATGCAGCCGCTCAGCAGCGGCGGACATGGTTCCTTCTTCCGCGATGACGGTCAGGTATTCCAGGTGTTGTAATTCCAGCATAGGTCGATCCCTCCTGCTGCTATACTATCATGGTATGCCAAAAGAGGCAAGAAACTTTGACAAACCACCGTCTTTTCCCTATAATACAAAGTAGAAAAAGGGGAGGTTCCGAGCATGAACATATTGGTACTGAACGGTTCGCCGTCCGGGGAGAACAGCATCACCTTATACACAGTGCATTACATCGAGCAACAGTTCCCGGACTGCACGTTTGAAACGCTCCACGTCGGGCAGCAGATCCGTAAGCTGGAGCAGGATCCGGCGTCCTATCTGCCGCAGTTGGAGAGAGCGGATCTGCTACTGTTCACTTATCCGGTGTACACGTTCCTGGTGCCTTCGCAGCTGCACCGATTCATCGAATTGATGAAAGCGTCCGGCCTGGACTTGTCCGGGAAATGGGCCGCGCAGATCACCACATCAAAGCACTTTTATGATGTGACGGCGCACAAGTTCATCGAAGAGAACTGCAAAGATCTGGGCTTGAAGTACATCAGCGGCCTGTCCGCGGATATGGAAGACCTGCTGACCAAGAAAGGCCGCAAGGAAGCCTATGCGTTCTTCCATTTCGTGCGCTGGAATATGATCAAGGAAGGCCGCAGGATGCCTGCGCATCAGGAGGGCAAAGTGGTCATCGTGATGGATCCTGAGGGCCTTCAGGAAAGCCTGCTGCAAAGCATGATCGCAGAGTTTCGTGCCGCACTGCCTGTTGAAACGACTGTGGTGGATCTGCACGAGTTCCCCTTCGCTGGCGGCTGTCTGGGGTGCTTCAACTGTGCGGCGGATGGCACCTGCATCTATAAAGATGGGTTCGACACGTACCTGCGTGAGCACATCCAGTCGGCGGACGCCATCGTCTACGCGTACACGATCCGGGACCATTCCATGGGGCATCGTTTCAAGCTGTACGATGACCGGCAGTTCTGCAACGGCCATCGGACCGTCACCATGGGCAAGCCCGTGGGCTACCTGGTGGAAGGTGCGCTGGAGCAGGAGCCCAATCTGCAGATGCTGATGGAAGCCCGCGCCGAGGTCGGTGGCAATTTCCTGGCCGGCATCGCGAACAAGACGGAGGAGATCCTTCCTTTGGCGGAAACTTTGGCTTATGCCCTGCGGCATCATTACACACAGCCGGCGAACTTCTACGGCGTCGGCGGCATGAAGATCTTCCGGGATCTGATCTACCAGATGCAGGGCCTGATGCAGGCGGACCATCAGTTTTACAAGAAGCACGGGTTCTATGACGATTATCCGCAGAAACACAAAGCGAAGATCGCCGCCATGTACCTGGTGGGCGGCATGATGCGCAATAAGAAACTAAAGAAAAAGATCGGCGGGAACATGACACAAGGCATGATCATGCCGTATCAGAACGTGATCAAAAAGAAGTAAAGGAGCAGCCATGAACTATCGTACTTTAGGACGGACCGGACTCAAGGTCGGTGAGATCGGCCTGGGCAGCGAAGCATTCGTCAACCATTCCACGGAATACGGCGTGGATCTGATCGAGAAGGCGCTGAAAGCCGGTGTCAACTATTTCGACTTGTACAACCCCGAACCTTACATCCGCGACGCCTTCGGCATTGCGATGCAGGGCCGCAGAGAGCAGTTCATCATGCAGGCGCATATGTGCTCGGCCTGGCTCGACGGGCAGTACAAGCGCACCCG
>JAILDJ010000253.1 GCA_024689505.1 Clostridiales bacterium | reverse complement strand
CGATCGGGTCCGGGCTTTCGGGAATGTGCAGACAGCACCCCCTGATGAAGTGTTTCTTTGCTTCATCAGGGGGTTTTTAATACAGTCTTAATTTTGGACGCGCAGGTCTTAATGCTATCTTTGTGATATTTGCATTATGATAACTCCATATCGAAAGATAGGAAGAACCATATGAGCAAACGCTTGTTTAAGAAAAAACCATCATCTTTTCAGATCATTATAGCCGGTTTTGGAGGCCTGATCCTGCTGGGGACGCTGCTGCTGATGCTGCCCGTATCATCAAGAAGCGGGCAATGGACATCGCTGGAGGAGGCATGGTTCACGTCGACTTCCGCGGTCTGTGTCACGGGTCTGGTCGTACATGATACGGCGACCTACTGGTCGGCTTTCGGCAAGGCTATCATTCTGATCCTGATCCAGATCGGCGGTCTGGGACTTGTCAACGTAACAGCCTTCTTTGCACTGGTTTCCGGAAGAAGGATCTCCTTGTTTCAACGAAGCCTCCTGCAGGAAAGCGTTTCCGCGCCTCAGGTCGGCGGTATCGTAAAGATGGTACGGTTCATTTGCATAGTTGTCTTCGCGATCGAAGTGCTCGGCGCCATTGTGATGATGCCGATTTTTTGTGATGCCTACGGCGCTTCCGGAATCTGGATGTCCGTGTTCCATTCGGTCTCCGCATTCTGCAATGCCGGATTCGATGTAATGGGCGGCAGGACAGGGAAGTATTCATCTTTGACCGCCTTCAGCGCCAATGCCGGCATCGTCCTGCCGATCTGTCTGTTGATCATCATCGGTGGCATAGGCTTCTATACTTGGCAGGACATGGTAGACAACCGCCTGCATTTCAAAAAGTATCGGATGCAAAGCAAAGTCATCATCACAACGACCCTTATTTTGATCCTTGTGCCTGCAGTCCTGTTTTTCCTACATGATTTTGCAGCGTATCCATTGAAAGAACGTCTCTCTCTCTCGTTCTTTCAGGCAGTGACACCGAGGACGGCAGGGTTCAATACCGCCGATCTGTCTTTGATGACGGGCACGGGACGTACTTTGATGATCGCTCTGATGCTGATCGGTGGTTCTCCCGGTTCAACAGCCGGCGGTATCAAGACGACCACGATCGCAGTGCTCGTGGCCAATGCCGCCGCGATCATCCGCAGAAAGAAGAGCGTGAAGATGTTCGGCCGCAGGATCGAAGACAGCAACGTCAAAACGGCGGCGACACTGCTGACCTTGTACTTATTTTTCGCCATCACCGGGGCCTGTATCATCAGTACTGTGGAAGATCTTCCCGTCGCATCCTGCTTGTTCGAGACGGTCTCTGCCATCGGTACGGTGGGATTGTCTTTGGGACTGACACCTGGCTTGGGGCTGGTATCGCATATCATACTGATCCTGTTGATGTTCTTCGGCCGTGTCGGCGGACTTACGCTTCTGTTCGCAGCCGTCAACAGTAACGGCGTGGAGGTATCACAATATCCGATCGAAAAGATCCATGTAGGGTAAAGGAGTAAAGTAACAATGAAATCGATTTTATTGATCGGCCTGAATCGACTTGGTTCCCTTTTGGCCAGACAGCTGCATGCGCAGGGACACCAGATCATGGCGGTCGACAGGAATGAAGAACGTATCAACAGCGTCATGCCGTTCGTGACGGACGCGCAGATCGGTGACAGTACGAACGAAGCGTTCCTGAGATCACTGGGCATCAATAACTATGACGTGTGCATCGTGACCATCGGCAGCGACTTTCAGAGTTCATTGGAAACGACTTCGCTGCTTAAAGAACTGGGCGGTAAACTGGTCATCGCACGGGCGGAACGTGATGTGCAGGAAAAATTCCTGCTGCGCAACGGTGCCGATGAAGTGCTGAATCCGGAGAAGCATATCGCGGAATGGGCAGCCATCCGCTACGCGTCCAATCACGTGCTGGATTATATCAAACTGGACGAAAACCATGCGATCTATGAAGTCCCGGTACCGGCGGATTGGGCTGGCAAGAGCATCGGCAAGATCGATATCCGCAAGAAATACGGCATCAACATCATGGCGTTGAAATCAAACGGGAAGATGGACCTTTCCATTACACATGAGACCGTTTTGAACAATGGTATGACAATGATGGTGCTGGGAGAAAAGAAAGCCATACAGAAGTGTTTCCACATGTAACAGTGGAACGTCAGCCAGGGAGGAAAAAAGTAGTATCATGATTTTTGTGATTTTAGGTATTGCTGTAGTTGCAATGTTTGTCTGCGGGTACTTTCTTCTGGATCATCTCAGAGGATTCATGAAGACTGTCTTCAGGGACACCTATGGCGATGATGAACCGATCAAGGATAAAAAGATGGTCATTTCTGAAGATGAGGAACTGAAGGAAAAAGGCCAGTTCGCTTATGATGATCTGCTGGAAGAAGCAGAGCCGCAAAAGTGACAGTAGAATGCTCTTGCATTCGATGGTATAATGCTGTTTAAATCATCAGCAGTAAAGGAAGAAAGACCATGAGCAGGACTGTCGAAGCCGGTGAACATATACTCGTTTGTATCTCCCCTTCGCCTTCGAACCCCAAGGTGGTTACGGAAGCGGTCAAAATGGCGGAAGCGTTTCAAGCTACATTGACCGCATTGTACGTCAAACCGACCGATTATGATTCTCTGTCTGAAAACGACAAGCAGCGGTTGCAGAGGAATCTTTCCCATGCAGAGCAAAGCGGAGCTTCCATCACGACGATCGTCGGAGACGACGTACCGGCGCAGATCGCGGAGTATGCCCGCATTTCCAATACGACAAAGATCGTGGTCGGAAGAAGCGGCATGAAACGGCGGCACTTCTGGGGCAGGCAGCCACTGACGGAGCAGATCATCCAGAACGTTCCGGACATAGACGTTTATATCATCCCGGATTCTTCTGCGGACCTGAAACCGCGGACGGCGCATTCTCTGATCACGGAAGAGATCCGGCCGACGCTGACAGACCTGGTCAAAACGATAGCCCTCTTGATCCTGGCACTGGCGATCGGACTGGTCTTTACACGCTTCGGTTTCTCCGAATCCAATATCATCACGGTCTTCATCCTTGGCGTCCTGGGGATCTCGGTGTTCACGGTCAGCCCTTTGTACAGCATCGTAGGGTCGCTGGCCAGCGTCTTGCTGTTCAACTGGTTCTTCATCGAGCCCAGGTTCAGTTTTCACACGTATGAAACGGAATACGCGGTGACCTTTGCCATCATGCTGACATCGTCTTTGATCACGGGTACATTGGCGAACCGGATCAAAAGAAATGCAAGGCAGGCCGCACGGGAAGCGTTCCGCACGAAGGTGCTGCTGGATACGACCCAGCTGCTGCAGAAGGCGGGCAAGGCGGAAGAAGTGCTGCAGATTACTGCGCATCAGATCACGACGCTGCTCAACCGCGAGGTGACCATCTATCCGCCGGGAGATCATGAGGCGCTGGAAAACGAAGATAAGGACAAGACCGTGCAGTACCATACGATCCGCTTGAATGATTACAGTTATGGCAGGATCGCGATCCGCTCGGGCGGCACGCCGTTGGAACCGTTTGAAAACAGTATCGTGATGTCGATCCTGGGTGAATGCGCGCTGACGCTGGAGAATCTGCGGCATGCGGAGGAAAAGGAGCAGGCCACCGTCATGGTGCGCAACGAACAGCTGCGTTCGAACCTGCTTCGCTCCATATCGCACGATATCCGCACGCCTTTGACTTCGATCTCCGGTAATGCGAGCAACCTCTTGTACCATTATCAGCACCTGGACGATGAGACGCTGCGCCAGATCTTTTCTGATATTTACGACGACTCCGAGTGGCTGATCGATCTCGTGGAGAACCTGCTTTCGATCTCCCGGATCGAAAACGGACAGATGCAGCTCCATCTGTCCTTGGAAGTGATGAGCGATGTCATCGAGGAAGCACTGCGGCATGTGGACCGGAATGTGGACCAGCATCATGTGACAGTGGAGAATACCGACGACATCCTCCTGGTCGAAATGGACGCCAGGCTGATCATGCAGGTGCTGATCAACCTGATCAACAATGCGATCAAGAATACACCGGTGGGATCACAGATCGTGATCCGCAGTGAACAGATCGATGGAGAGACCGTCGTGACGGTCAGCGATGACGGCCCGGGGATCCCGGACGATACGAAGCAGCACATCTTTGAAATGTTCTATACCGGACAGAATACGGTCGTCGATGGGCGTCGGGGACTTGGATTGGGTCTTGCGCTGTGTAAGTCCATCGTCGAAGCGCACCATGGCAGGATCCGCCTGGTAGACAATGATCCGCATGGCTGCCGGTTCATCATCTCATTACCTATGAAAGAGGTGCAAGTCAATGAATAACCCTGTGGTCCTGGTGGTCGAAGATGACGTACCTGTCCGCAACCTGATCATTACCACACTGAAAACGCATGAGTATAAGTACCTGACGGCGAAGAACGGGGCTGAAGCCATCATGATGGCTTCCTCTCATAACCCGTCTGTCGTTTTCCTGGATCTCGGCCTGCCGGACATGGACGGCATAGACGTGATCCGTCAGATCCGCAGCTGGTCCAACATGCCGATCATCGTGATCAGTGCCCGCAGTGATGACAATGACAAGATCCAGGCGTTGGATATGGGAGCGGATGATTATCTGACCAAGCCTTTCTCCGTGGAAGAACTGCTGGCGCGCCTGCGCGTAACGGTCCGACGCCTCGTGCTGATGCAGAGCGTTGACGGGGCGGATCACTCCACCTATACCAACGGCAAACTCACGATCGACTACGCTGCAGGCTGTGCTTATCTGGATGGGGAAGAACTGAAGACGAC
>JAILDJ010000251.1 GCA_024689505.1 Clostridiales bacterium | reverse complement strand
GGCGGATATCTGAACTTCGAGTGCAATGCCAACGGTGCCATCTGGAGTGCTTTCGGTCCGGACCGCCACCACAGGCAGTTCCTGCGCGACATGGGTCTTCCGGAACCCAAGGTCACCGTACATAAAAGCCCCGTCGGCTGGGGCGTGGAATACTGCATCCCCCAGGAAGTATTCACAGCCCTGTATGGCAAGCCCCTGCAGACAGGAGATACCTTCCACGCCAACTTCTATAAGTGCGGAGATGATACCGCCATGCCCCATTACGCCGTCTGGAACCCGGTCATCGCCGAAGCGCCGGACTATCACCGGCCGGAATGCTTCGGAGTGGTGCACATCGAAGCATGACAGGACAAAAAACAAGCTGTCGCATTACTGCGGCAGCTTTTCGTTTTCTTTACGGATGACCTTACCATAATATCCGATGTACTTGATCAGGGTGAATAGTGCGACGGCGATGCACACGCCGATCATGATGTTGCCCACATGGTGCGGGATCCCCTTGAAGATCAGGAGCGCCAGCACCGTGGCATAGATCAGCACAGTATAGACTTTCCCGAACCACTGCGCACTGATGACCGTACCCTGGCTGATCGCCTCAAGACCCAGTTTCACCATGAAAAACTCTTTCAATGCCATGACCAGGAACAGGACGATCATCAGTTTATAGCGGAACGCCAGGCAGACAAGAAGCGCTCCTTCCGTGAGCTTGTCCGCCAGCGGATCCAGGATCTTGCCCAGGTCCGAGATCATGTTGAAATGACGAGCGATCGGTCCGTCCAGAACATCGGACAAGGCCGAGATCGCGATCAGAACGATGGCTACGGTATAATGACCGGTAAAATAGTACACAATGATAAACGGGATCAGGATCAGCCGGAATAAACTCATAATGTTGGGGATCGTCCAGATCTGACCCTTTTGAAAGACCTTTTCAAGCATCAGTAACAATTAACTCCTTTAGAACGATATGAAACAATGATGTATAAGCTCAGGCATGCTTCAGAATGGCCACACCCAGAGCATGCGGACCGGTGTGCACACTGATCGCCGCACCGATCTGCCACATTTTGATCGCGGCTTCATGGATGGAATACCCGATCTCCGCCAGACGGATCACGATCTCACGACGCCACTCTTTGGCCTCTTCGATATCATAACCATAGCCGATGACCAGTTCGTAATCTTTCGGTGTCGCTTTGACCTCTTTGATATAATTCAGCAGCAGATCCAGGCTCTTGGCCACCGTCTTTTTGCGGACACGGCCGATGCCGGACGGGAAGATCTCACCATCTTTCAAAGTGATGACAGGCCGGATGCCCAGGCGGCTGGTGGCGATGGATGCCACTTTTCCGATACGGCCGTTGATGCGCAGATAATCCATACTGCCGATGGTAAAAAAGATGCGGCCGGTGGAACGGACGTCCAACAGACGCTGTACCGCTTCCTCATAGGGTACGCCTTTATCGCGCAGGCGGACTGCTTCGACCGTGTACAGGCCCTGCAGCACCGTATTGATACGCGCATCGATGACCTCGATCTGCGCATTCGGTGTATCCTCCAGGATCATCTGCCGTGCGACACGCGCCGACTGTTCAGAACCGCTGAACTTAGAGGAGATGCAGATGCAGATGATGGGCATGCCTTCTTCTACATAGGGCATGAAAGCATCCACGTAATCCTGCACGGACGGCATGGAGCTTTTAGGAAAATTTTTAGGCTCGTCCACCATCTTCTGATAAAACTCCCGAACGGTCATGCCCTGCTTTTCTTTAAAATACACACCATCGTTGAAAGCGACGTAGAACGGTACTACGGTCACATTGTTCTCAGCAACATACTCGTCCGGCAGATCGCAGGAACCGTCGCTGATGATATGGAAATTCTCTTTCATTACAAACCTCTTTCACAGCTCATATTCATGGTACATGACTTATTATACCAAATTCCCGGGGTTTGTAAAGTGCGTAAAAACCCTCCGGTCTTCTCTTGTGGAAGAAAACCGGAGGGATCCTTATGTTGCTATACCTTACAGTCCGGTACTGAACCAGATCTTCATCTCGCCCATGCCGCGGTTGTCCCAGGCAAAATAGGGGATCCACTGTACAGGTATATACTCTTCAGGCCCCACGATCAACGGATGATATAAGGTGTCCTCCGGTGCGGCAGGCTTGCAACGCATCTCCCCGGTCAAAGCCAGGATCTCGCGGCCGCAGATCCTGATCCATCGAGGTTTCAGATGCGGAAATACGTCTATACGCAGTTGGTTCAGTGTCCCCACGTCCGCATCCGGGCTCTCCATACAGTAGACCAGCGGCCCACATTCTACGCAGACCAGTCCTTGGTCTTCTTCTACCATATCGTTGGCCGACGTCAGGCGAAAATCTATGGGCAGATCCAGGTCGATGACGCCTTCTTTCAAGTCGACTTCCGCATAACAGGGCTGGTCCACCAGGTCACCATTCAGCCAGGCACCATGTGCCCAGGACGGGATGCGGACCGCTAGTTTCCCCGGGCCAGTCAAGTCGCTGACTATGAAATCCACATGCCCGTCGAAGGGATAGTGGGTCTCCTGCACCAGGGTACAGGTCGTCCCGTTGGGCAACGCGATCTTCGTTTTGGAGGAGCCGTACAGCCCTACATAGATGGTGTCCTCCGACATGGTGTAGGCGTACTCCGAGGACTGTGCCAGGTTGCGGGCCAGGTTCGGCGGGCAGCAATAGCTGGTGATATATTCCGTGCGGGACAACGGCCAGACCAGTTCGAATTCCAGTTTCTTTGCGCGGGCCAGGGCGTTCTGATAGAAGAAGCGCTTGCCGTCCAGGCTGATGGACGCCAGGTTGGTGTTCAGCATCACCCGTTCGATCATATCGAAGTATTCCGGCTGCGGATCCGCCAGGAACATGCGGTACGCCCACATGACCAAGCCCACGTTGGCGCAGGTCTCATTGTAGGCCGTCGTGTTCGGCAGCTGATAGGGATAGCCGTAGGCCTGATGGATCAACTGATGGTTGAAGAAATTGCCGTAGGGAGAGGCACCGTTGTACAACGCGCCGCAGCCGCCCGTGATGTAGATCTTATGGCGGACCAGGTCATCCCAGACACTGTCCAGCACCGCTTTGTATTCCGGGTCGCCCTCTTCCATGTACAGGTCCGCAAGGCCGGCGTACAGGTAGTTCGCCCGCACCGCATGGCCGATGATCTTCCGATGCTCCTTCA
>JAILDJ010000176.1 GCA_024689505.1 Clostridiales bacterium | reverse complement strand
CGGAGGTCTTCTCAATTATTCAGTCGTACTTTTTCAGTCACAAGTGTTCCCAAAGGAACCCGATCGGTGCACTGACATACCGCAGAGAGCACGCCTAAGGATATGATGACAGCCATCGCCATCACTTTGATCCCGGTGCCGATCTGACGCATCAGTTCTTCACATTGCTCGATGCAGAGGCAGATCGGGCAGTCCTCGCCCGTACATTCATGATCCGCTTCCACAACGATAAAGAGAGCGGAAAACAGTACGAAAAACAGCATCATCAAACCCATGATGCCGGCTGCAGTTCGTTTGCTTTTGTTTGCTGATGGATGCAGCATTGCTGTTTCCTCCTCTCTATGTTCTTCTTCAGGCGGTTTATTTACACTGATCGCAGATCCCGTAAAATACCGTACGCAGCGGATCCAGTTTGAACTGATGCTCTTTGAGCAGATGCGACTGGATCTCTTCCAGCTCATCACAATGCAGATGGATCAATTTCCCGCATTTCTCGCACTTGCAATGGAAACAGATCTCTCCCTTATGCGCGTCTGCTCCGACATATTCGAAACATGCCGGGCTGTTCCCATCGATGATATATTTATTGATGATACCTTCGTCCACCAGGCTTTCCAACTGTCGGTATACTGTGGATTGACTGATCGCCGTTCCTTGTGACCGAAAATACGCGCATACATCACCGGCGGTGAAATGGCTTCCGGAAACTGTCCTGCAGTAGTTGAGCAGGATCTCCTTTTGTCTGGTCTTGTACCTGGACCGTTCGTTCATCCTATCTTTCCGCCTTTCAATTTGAGAACCATTCCCAATTATAACAAATGATCCAGATTTGTCAAGCATTTTGGGAATGGTTCTCATTTTTGGCATTTTATTCCAGCACTTCCACCAGTTCGATCGTAAAGTTCAGTTCTTTACCGGCCATCTCGTGGTTGGCATCGAAGGTGATGGTCTTCTCATCTTTGGCTGCGACCCTGACCGGGACGGGCTGGCCATAGGTGTTCTGCAGATACACCTGCTGTCCGACGGACAGTTCTTCCGAACCCGGCAGCTGGACGATATCGACGGTGAAGATCGCGTTCGGATCCGGCTCCCCATATGCTTCTTCCGGCATCAGATGCACATTGACGATCTCGCCCACTTCCATGTCGGCGACGGCAGCATCAAACCCCGGGATCATCATGCCGGCACCGCAAATGAACTCCAACGGCTCGCCCCTGTCATAGGAGGCATCGAACTGCGTCCCATCGTTGAAGGTACCGCGGTAATGAGTCCGGACCTTCTTGCCAATGTTCTTCCCGGCTGGCTTATCTTCCTCGTGGTGGCAGCCGCCCGCGCAACTGCCTTCATGGTCTCCGCAGGAATGACCTTCGCCATGATGATCGCAGTTGGCACCGGTATTGATCAGTTCTCCGCGCAGATATGCTGCTACTGCTTCATCCGCGTCTCCGGATGCGCCGGCACATAATTCGACCCCCTGCTCAGCAAGCGCTGTCTGCGCTCCTCCGCCGATCCCACCGCAGATCAGGACGTCGATGTTCTTTTCAGACAGCAGCGCCGCTAAGGCGCCATGTCCCTGTCCGTCCGAACCGATGATCTCCGAGGAGATGACTTTACCGTCCTCGACCTCATAGACCTTGAAAGTCTCCGTGTGTCCGAAATGCTGGAATACGTTTCCATTCTCATAAGTAACTGCGATCTTCATATCGTTTCTTTCTCCTTATATTGGATTTCTTTACAATCGTTGAAGCGGGCCAGCCGCTTGATGCTCATTTCAATGGCGTGATCCAGACGCTTCGTCCTGCGCACGCCCTCCTCGAACCAGATATTTTTCACCAAAAGCACCTGGTTTTTTCTATCTGCCGCTGCTTCGATACGTCCGACCAGATCCTCACCGTAAAGCATGGGCAGCACATAATACCCAAATCTACGCTTGGCCGCAGGCGTGTAGATCTCCCATGAATACTGATACCCCCAGACTGCTTCGACTAGTTTCCGGTCCCAAAGCATGGGGTCCAAGGGCGCCAGGAATTCCAGACGAGGCTTCGTGTCGACCGTGCCTGCTAAGACCTTTTCCATCAGCGGCCGGTCCTCGTCCAGCATGAACAATGGCCCGCGGATCCCTTCCACTTGTACCGGTCTGATCCTGCCTTGTTCTTCCAAGCGCGCGAAAGCTTCCTGCCGCTGTTCGTTGGTCAGCTCGATGCCCAGGAAGGCGGACGAGCCCCGGTTCCATAAAAGGCCGACCGCACCGATCCTGCGGAGGATGCGCCAGCAACGATAATCCTGCTCATCCGGGCAGGGATCC
>JAILDJ010000158.1 GCA_024689505.1 Clostridiales bacterium | reverse complement strand
GACGAGGATGAAGTGGCGGAGCCACGGGAGTCCGAGTCCTTTTTTTAGCGCAGCGGGAACGCAGAGAAGCTGCGCGGCGGACTTTATTTTATTGCATCTTTATCTTGCATTCCGCCCTGTAATCAATTACAATGAAAAAGTGATAAAAACTCACTTAAAGGGAGGATTACTGCGTATGGAAAAGTTCTTTAAGCTGAAAGAGCATGGAACGAATGTGCGCACCGAGATCATCGCCGGAACCACAACGTTCCTGGCCATGGCCTATATTCTGGCCGTCAACCCCAACATTCTGGGCGCGGTCATGAATAAAAACGGTGTATTTGTTGCGACCGCTTTGGCATCTGCTGTTGCTACGCTGATCATGGGTCTTTGGGCCAATTATCCGATCGCGCTGTCGGCAGGTCTGGGCCTGAATGCATACTTCGCCTTTACAGTATGTCTTGGCGAACTTTCCGACGTACCGAACGCATTTACTATTGCGTTGACGGCGGTTCTGGTCGAAGGTATCATTTTCATCCTGATGTCCTTCTTCAAATTCCGTGAGAGACTGGTCAATGGTATTCCTCAGAATCTGAAGTTCGGTATCACGGGTGGTATCGGCCTGTTCATCGCCTTTATCGGTATGCAGAACGCGCACATCATCGTTGCCAACGATGCGACGATCGTCGGTCTGGGCAACTTCGCGGAAGCAGACGTGGCACTTGCTTTGATCGGTATCGTGATCACCGTTGCACTGGTCCATTTCAAGATCAAAGGTTCTGTTCTGATTGCTATCATCGTCACCTGGGTCCTGGGTATGATCGCAGAGAAGATCGGATGGCGTCCGGTCGATGTAGAGAAAGAGATCTACAGCGTTTTCCCGTCCGCGCTTGTCAGTTTTGACATGAGCGGTCTGAAAGAAACTGCCTTTAAGTTTAACTTTGCCTGGGTAGGAAAGAACCTGATCCAGTTCATTGCCATCGTTGTAAGCTTCCTGTATGTGGATCTGTTCGACACCGTCGGCACGGTCGTTGGTGTTGCTGATAAAGCTGGCCTTCTGGACAAGAAAGGTGAACTGCCGCGTGCTGGCCGCGTCCTTATGTCTGACGCTATCGGTACTACGGTCGGTGCTGCGCTGGGTACCTCCACGGTCACTTCCTTCGTAGAATCCGCTGCTGGTGTTGGCGCTGGCGGACGTACCGGTCTGACTGCAGTCACCACGGGTATCTGGTTCCTGATCGCTTTGGTCTTCAGCCCGATCTTCCTGGCGATCCCGTCTTACGCTACCGCTCCGGCTCTGATCTACGTCGGTATGCTGATGGTCTCCGCCGTCACCAAGATGGACTTCGAGAAAGATATGGCTGCCGCCCTCGGCGGATATATGGCCTTCATCATGATGCCGCTGTCCTATTCCATCGCGACCGGTATCATGTTTGCGATGCTGGCCTATGTGCTGGTCAAGATCTGCACCGGCAAGGCCAAAGACGTATCCCCGATCATGTGGGTCATGTTCGTCATCTTCGTGCTGCGTATCATCACCCTGGTCACCAACTTCTCGTAATCGATGTAAGTATATGAAAATCCCCTGCATAGCGCAGGGGATTTTTTATGTTTCAAACTTTTTTGGATGCCGGCCGGTTATATATGGCGACCGCATCGTGCAAGGCCAACTGATAATCAGGCCGGGGCGTCATGGTTTGTGCATCACGCCGGATCATGACGATATCGATCCTATATTGGTCTTCCACTTCGCGTACGGTCTTTCCCAGCCAGGCACTGTCCAGCTCGATCAAGATCGTTGTGATCTCAGATTCGATACCAGTCGCTTTCAGTTTATTATACTGCTCAACGAAGCCGGCGGAAATGATACCAGTGGGGATCGCGACGACGCCGATCCCTAAAAATGTGATGATGATGGCCATGAATTTGCCCAAAGGTGTGATGGGGTATAAATCACCATAACCAACGGTACTTAAGGTACTTACGCTCCACCAGATGCCTGAAAAAGCGTTTTTAAAGACGTCAGGCTGGGCATTATGCTCCACATTGTACAAAAACAGGGACGAGGCGAGCATCAAAGTGAGAAGGATAAAAATGGAGGAAGCCAGCTGCGTCCGCTTCTCGTACAGTACGGAAGTGATCACATTGAAGGAGTCGTACTGCGTGTTGATCCGGAACAGATGAAAGATACGTACGACCCGCATCATGCGGAAGACGATGAAGCCGGACAGGAAGAAGAAGGGCAGGATGGTCAGAAGATCGATCACACCATCGTAGGACCTGAGAAAGTGCAGGATCGCCCGCGGCTTGCTTTCCGCTGGGTATAAGTACTCCGCGGTCCATATGCGAAGCCCGTATTCGATGCAGAAGACAAAGATCGTCACACCCTCGATGATGTCGAAAAGCGTATCATACTTCTCCAGGCTCTCGAAGGTCTGCAGGAACATGACCAGAATGTTGAGGATGATGATCGTGGCGAGACAAATGTCGAACACACGGCTGGGCACGTCTTCTTTGTTGCCGATCTGTATGATCTTGAAAATGCGGTATTTGGTATCCATTTTCAACTCCCGAAACATAGATTTCTTATCAGTTATTATATCACATCTCTTTGCAAAATAGAACTGCCTGTGCTATGATAACGAAGAGCTTTTCCAAGCACCAAATGAAAGGAAAGAGGACCCTTAAGTTATGCAGTTATGGGGCAAGATCGTGCAGGGACACCGGACCGTCCGGCAGCATACGCTGACACTGGAGGATTCGGACCGCCCACTGACCAAAAGAGTACAATCCGCCATGGATGAAATGGTGATGGAGCTGGACCTGCCACGGCCGATCTGGTTCAAACGCAACGAGGAGGACATAGAAGTATTCGGTCGGACCGAATTTCATCAGGACCACTTTATTGAACCAGTACGTTTTACACGGTTCGAGATCGAACTGATCGATGAGGGGCAGTAATATGGCACGTATCGTCCGGGAGAGATCCTTTTACAAAAATCTGCTGATGCTGACATTGCCGATCGCGCTGCAGAATATCATTACCTATCTTGTGACTTTAGCGGACAATATCATGGTCGGCTCGCTGGGAGAGACCACGTTGTCCGGTGTATACATGGCCAATCAGGTCATGAGTTTCATCCAGATGCTGGTGATCGGTCTTTCGACCTCCTGCACCGTGCTGGCAACACAGTATTGGGGCAAGCGTGACACGAAAAGCGTATGTTCCATCGCGGCCATCACCCTGCGGTTCGCGATCGTGATCGCGGTGGCTGCCTGGGCTGTGGTATTCTTCTTCCCCGACCGGGTGGTGTCTTTGTTCACCAACGAGCCGGCGGTCATCAAAGAAGGCGTCATCTACATCCGCATCATTTGCTTCACCTACATTTTCTTCGTGCTGACCAACGTGCTGATCGCGGTCATGCGCAGCGTGGAAAACGTGCGCATCGGCATGATCGTGTCCTTGTCCACCCTGGTCGTCAACGTATCATTGAACTGGCTGCTGATCTTCGGGCATTGGGGCTTCCCAAGGTTGGGGATCTGCGGCGCCGCCATCGCGACGCTGACCGCCCGTATCATAGAGACGCTGATCATGATCGTATATGTACGAAAGATCGATAAGAAGCTGAAATTCCGTTTCCGGGAACTCCTTTCCACGAACCGTCTACTGCGTAAGGACTACATCAAATATGGCCTGCCGGTCATCGCCGGCGACGTGATCTGGGGTTTGAATACGGCCACGCAGGGAGCGATCATCGGCCGCCTGGGCGAGACCGCGATGGCCTCTGTCAGTATCGCGGGCACGATCTTCCAGATCGCCGCAGTCGCGGTCTATGGACTGGCCGGCGCTTCGGCGATCGTCATCGGCAAGACGGTGGGTTCTGGGGATTACGAGCGGGTGAAGGATTATTCCAAGACCCTGCAGTTTGTTTTCTTAGGCCTGGGTCTGCTCAGCGGAGGCGTCTTGTATGCGACCCGTGGCCTGTGGCTGTCGATCTATGGTGACATGACGCCGGAGACGATCAAGATGGCCAATCAGTTGCTGACTGTACTTGCGGTGACACTGGTAGGCACAGCGTATCAGATGTCTTCCCTGACGGGCATCGTCCGGGCGGGCGGCGCTACGCACTTCGTTTTTGTCAATGATACGATCTTTGTCTGGGGCGTGGTCATCCCATCGGCTTTGCTCGCGGCTTTCGTCTTCCACGCGGAGCCCTGGGTCGTCTATGCCTGCCTGAAGTGCGACCAGATCCTGAAGTGCTTCGTAGCGGTCGTGAAGGTCAATCGATATAAATGGATCAAGCAGCTGACGAGAGAGCAGTCTGAAGCAGCCTGATATAGAATATTGTCCATCAAAGGATGAGATAGGGCATTCAAATAAAGAAAAGAAGGATGTAGTATATAGAATATATTACATCCTTTTCTATTCAGGAGGTATGGTCATGCTTGAAAAATGGAGATGTATCGTGGATCCGGAAGCGCGAGGCCTGACCAAGGGCTGGCCGGTTCAGGGCTTGCCGCAGGAGGCACATGAAGTCACGATCCCGCATACGATCAACGTGGAAGAAGGTCTGGAAGAGTATCGCGGTGCGATCTGGTATGAGACGTGTTTTACTGCGCCAGACGTCCACAAGGGACAAAAGGTCCGCCTGCATTTCGGCGGCGTGTATCGGGATATGGAAGCCTGGCTGAATGGCCGCTTCGTCGGCGCGCACTATGACAGCGGGTTCGCTCCATTTACGTTAGATGTCACAGACGGACTCATGACTGGTGAAAACCGTCTGGTCCTGCGTGTCGACAATTCCTTCAGTATGCGGGCTTTGCCCATCGAGCGCAGCTTTGACTGGGCGGATGACGGCGGCTTGATCCGTGGTGTGAAAATGGAAGTACTGCCACAGGATGGTGTCGGCCGTGTTCAGATCATGGCACGGCCGCAGATCGCGTCCTATGGCCAGAGGATCACGTCTTGTGCCGTAGAGATCGAGGTCAAAGCGGAAGGTCCTGCACAAAAAGTTTCGATCTTTGATGAAGATCGATGGATCGCGGAAGGACCGGTGGGTGAACCGTTTATCGTTTCTGAAATGACCTTATGGCATTTCGATTGCCCCAAATTGTACCGTGCTGTCGTGAGCGGCCCGGTGGACAGAACGGAAGTCACCTTCGGTGCCCGTGCATTCAAGACCGACGGCCCGCGTTTCGTCTTGAACGGCGAATACGTCCGTCTCTGCGGTGTCGAGTGGATGCCGGGTTCGAATCCGGCCTATGGTAATGCAGAGCCGAAGGCATACCTGGAGCAGATCTGCAAGCAGCTGAAAGAGAGCAATTGTGTCTTCACCCGTTTCCACTGGCAGCAAGATGACGCCATCTATGACTGGTGCGACCGGCATGGTATGCTGGTGCAGGAGGAGATCCCCAACTGGGGCGGCGCCTATATGGCCGGCAGTGCGCAGGCCGACTGGATGATCGAAGTCTCCCGCCAACATGCGGAGGAGATGGTCGCAGCCCATGCCAACCATCCTTCCATCGTGTCCTGGGGCGTGGGCAACGAGATGCGCGGCCAGGAGCCGGAGACCAAGCAGATCCTGGAGCAGGTGCGTGATATCTTCCGGGCATTGGACCCGGACCGTCTGGTCAATTATGTCAGCAATTCCTGGTGGCGCGGACCCGCCATCGACGCAGTCCGCATCGGGGACAGCATGTGGATCAATGAGTATTTCGGTACCTGGGTGCAGGGAAGGGATCTGGACGAGGATCTGGATCGGCTGACCAC
>JAILDJ010000111.1 GCA_024689505.1 Clostridiales bacterium | reverse complement strand
GAAAAGTGCGATCCTGACGATGTCCTTCGTGCAGATGTCGACGACGGCCATCGCCCCGTTCCTGGCCGATATCGGCCGGGCGTTCCCGGAGGCGCCGACGGAGAAAGTCCAGTTCTTGATGACCTTTCCCAGCATCTTCGGAATGATCGCCATGTTTCTTTCCGCGGCGATCTCCCGCAAGACGGGCAAAAGGCTGACGGCTGTTCTGGGTCTGGCAACGGTGGCGGTCGCAGGCATCGGGGCGGTGATGATGCATACCAGTCTGAACGTCCTGTTCGTGTGGGCGGCAGTCCTTGGATTAGGCTACGGATTGGTCAGTCCGATCCCGCCGGCTCTGATAGGCGAATCGTTCGAAGGCCGGGAAGCCCGTGACATGCTCGGTCTGCAGAACAGCGCCGCCAACATCGGCAGCATGCTGATGACTTTCTTCGGCGGGATCCTGGCGGCCCATGGCTGGTGGTTCGGCTATCTGGTTTATCTGATCGGTCTGCCGGGGCTGGTCTTGTCCTTAGTCGGTGTGCGTGAAACCAGACGGGACGCAGAGGCCGGTCATGGATCTTTCTCTCTCGGTGCACTGCTGAAGGATATATGGAAAGCACTGCTCATTTCCTGGATCTTCATGCTGCTGTTCAACGCCATCCCATCGAACCTCTCCATGCTGATCACAGAGCAGGATCTCGGCGCGTCCCAGGCGGCGGGCATCGTATCAGCCCTGTTCCTTGCGGGAGGCATGGTCGCCGGTTTCATTTATGGACCTTTGAGTGCCCGCATCGGAGCGAAAACAACGGTGGCCGGCGTGCTGACCCTGGCACTCGGAGCTTTTGTCGGCGCACTCTGCCATAACCTGATCCTGCTGTGCATCGCCTGTCTCATGGGCGGCATGTCCATCGGCTTATTGATGCCGCATATCATGCAGACGCCGGCCCGGTATCCGGGCAGAGGAGCGTTCGTAACGGCGCTGATCATGGGAGCGGCCAATATCGGCGTATTCTGCACTCCGATCCTCACAAAACTTACGAACCGCATCACAGGTACAGACCTGGCCGCCAACCGCTTCCTTGCTGTTGGGATCGCGTCGGTCGTGCTGTCAGTATTGGTGGGGGTCGTCTTCCTGAAGAAGGATCGAACCAAAAAGTAAAGGAAAACTAAGTGAAACGAGCATTATATTCCGAGGTCCGGACCATTTATGAGACCTCCGAGGCTGATCCGCACACCTACCGCCTGACCATCAAGCTGAAGGATCTGGTGGACGGTGAAGTGCTGCGGCAGGCCGTCGATCTGACGATGCAGCGCTACCCATATTTCTGTGTGCGCCTGTGCGCCGGGGAGGATGGATTATATTTTGAAGACAATCCGGAGGCGGTGCCGGTCTTCTTAGGCAAAGGCCGCATCGTGCTGGGGAGCGAGGAAACGTCGGGCCATCTTATGGCCTTCTGTTATTGGAAGAACCGTCTGTACATAGACGTATACCATGGCCTGACGGATGGCGGCGGCATCGGTCCGCTGATCAAGACCCTGTTGTATTATTATTGTTCACTGTATTACGGCGTGCAGCTCTCTGACGAGGATATCCGCCTGGCCGATAGTCCGATGCTTCCGGGAGAATGGGAAGATCCTGCGCTTAAGAAACTGCCCGCCGAAAGGACAGGGCTCGTGACCAAGTGGCAGCAGCCGACCTTTCAGCTGGAGAACGGAGGGATCGTGCACATGAAGCCGGATGCCCTTGTGTACAACCTTCGTATCCCGGAAAAAGCATTCATGCGGTTCAATATTTCCAATGATGGCAGTCCTGCGACCATCACGGCGCTCCTGCTGGCACGGGCCATCGATACGCTGCATCCGGAGGCGGAGCTTCCGACAGTGATCGCCATGTGTGTCAACCAGCGAAAGGCACTTAGGGCACCCTTCGCGCATCAAAGCCTGGTGGGCGACGTGCGCATGCCGTATTTGGATCGGATGAAGTCGATGCCGTTTTCCACACAGGCCACTTGCTTCCGGGGCATGGTCACCCTGCAGTCGGACAACGACATGGTCCTGGACGAGATCCGGGACTATCAGGCGTTGATGGCGCATCTGGAAACGCTGAACAGTCAGGAAGCGCGGAAAGCCTGCTGCGTACAGCGCATGATGGACCTGTCCCGCTGCATCACGGCCACGGTCAGCTACGTAGGCAAGGCCAGCTTAGGGGAAGCGGAACGGTACATCCAGGAGTATGAAGCCTTGCCATCTACCGCACTGCCTTCCACCCATGTGCCGCTGACCATTGAGATGAGCGCCATCAACGGGTACTTCTTCCTGAACTTCATCCAATATTTTCAGGAGACCGACTATCTGAACATGTTCATTCGCCAG
>JAILDJ010000093.1 GCA_024689505.1 Clostridiales bacterium | reverse complement strand
ACGAAACCGGCGATATCTTCCGGCAGACCGAACCGAGCGATCGGGAGAAGACCTTCGTCGATCAGCTTCTGGTACTTGTCGGAGACTTTAGCTGTCATATCGGTCTTGATGATGCCGGGACGGATCTCAAAGACCGGGATCCCATATGCGGCGAGCCGATCCGCGAACAAAGTCGTGACCATGGAGATCCCTGCTTTGGAGATGCAGTATTCACCACGGTTGGTGGAGGAAGTATAGGCTGACATAGAACAAATGTTGATGATGCGCGGCTTATAATCTTCCTTGGGTTCCCGCAGAGACAGGATCATATGATTGGCCACAGCCTGGCTCATGAAGAATGTGCCCCTAAGATTGGTATCCATTACGTAGGCATAACTTTCCGGTGTCATTTCCAGGATATCGTTGCGTTCTTTGGGTGCGACGCCCGCATTATTGACCAGCACGTCCAGACGACCGTAATCCGCGAAGATCCCATCGACAGTTGCATGGATCTGATCCAGATCGGAAACATCACAGCGGCGGTATTCAACGGAGTAGTCAGACAAACGATCAAGCACGTCCTGTGTGTTTTCCAAAGAAGCAGTGCCGGAAAGGATCACATGATACCCATCTTCCGCGAGGGCACGAGCGATCCCAAGACCGATCCCGCGGCGGGAACCGGTGACGAATGCATATTTCATAGAATGATCACCTCATAAATATCAGTATTTGCTGCTGATAGTAGGGTACCCTTTTTACTTGCCGAGGTCAAGGGAAAATTGCAAAAACTCGTTGACTTATATACGAAAGTATAGTATAATCATCTTTGCGAATTTAGAGGAGAAACTTTGGAGGTTTTATACGTGAATACAGCTCTGATCATTTTTTTATCTATCATCCTGGCGGTCGACAGCATCGCGTTGGTCACGCTGGTGCTTATGCAGGAAGGAAAATCCGCAGGTCTTGGAGCCATCAGCGGTATCGCTGAATCTTACTACGGTAAGAACAAGGCCCACACCATGGAAGGAAAAATGGAGCGCCTTACCCGCATCCTGGCGGCGGTACTCATCATACTTTCCTTCATCATCTACCTTCTGGCAGCGTAAAGCAAAAGCGGCCTGCAGCTAACTCGAAGCTGCAGGCCATTATTCGTAATACACAGTAAACTTTCTCAGAGTCAAGGAGCAGTCGATGCAGAAAGAAAAATTGAAAGTCGTGGCGCAGAACCGCAAGGCGCATCATGATTATTTCTTTGAGGAGATCTATGAAGCAGGCCTGCAATTGGTCGGTACCGAGGTCAAATCCCTGCGTATGGGCCGCTGCAGCCTCAAAGAGAGCTTCATCCGTATTGAAAACGGAGAGGCTTTCATATATAATATGCACATCAGCCCTTACGAAAAGGGAAATATCTTCAATAAAGATCCGCTGCGCACCAGAAAACTTCTGCTGCACAAGTCGGAACTGCGGAAACTGATCGGTTCCGTCAAAATGGATGGTTATACGATCATTCCCATCCGCCTATACTTCAAAGGCAATTACGCGAAGATGGAGATCGCGCTGGCAAAGGGTAAAAAACTCTATGACAAGCGCCAGGACATCATGAAGAAGGATATCCGCCGTGAAGCGGAGCGGTCTTTCAAAGTACAGAAAATGTATTGACCTTATATAAGGAGGAACGGTATGGAGCAAGTCAAACTCGGACGTACCGGGCTTATTGCAAGCAGAGTCGGTCTGGAACTCAGTCCTTTGCGGGAATTGTCATTCGCAGCATCTCGTGAAGCTTTGGACGAGGCGATCGGCCGCGGCATCACTTTCTTCGATCTCGGCCTGCCGGATAGGGAGACCCAGAAGCGCATTGGCCATGCCATCGCCGGTCGCAGGCAGGATCTGATCCTGGCTGGCAGCTTCGTCCCTTCGACCAAGCAGCAGCTGGAAGAGGACATCAAGTGGATGCTCCGGGATCTGAAAACGGAGTACCTGGATCTGATCCAGATCCATGATCCGGACTATGTTCTGCGTCCTGGCGAAGCCTCCGGATTGTTCGACATGTTGCTGGATGCGAAAAAAGCCGGCTATATCCGAAATATCGGCCTTACGACAGGGGATCCTGTCATGGCGATGAATGCATTGGAGTATGGTTGGTACGACACTTTGCAGTATCCTTGGCACAGCGGCTCCGCAGAGGAAGAATTGATGGTATTATCTCTCTGCCGTGAAGCGGAAGTCGGTTCCATCAACGTTCCATTGGAATGGACACCGGAGGAGGCCGACAGGGAAGAGGCTTTCCAAAAGAACTATCCGGATCATCTGAGCTTGTGGATGTTACATGACGATCATTGGAGGAAATGAACATGTACTGGGACGAGAAAAAGTTACGGGAAGAAAAACTGGTCAAACGCAACCGCCGCAGAGAGGTACATGGTAAAAAGGCGAAGCCCCGCAGCAAACTGCTGAAATGGGTCTTGAACCTGCTGATCTTCTGCTTCGCCGGAGTCTTTTGCTATGCGGCATATCATCTGTTTTCTGATTTTATGGTCTATCATCACAATGGTAAGGTCAAGAACGAGATCCAGGAGGTCGTATACCGGGAGATCGGTGAAGAAACCCTGGAGTACGAAGATCTGGTCCGTGATGATGGAACCAAGATCGACATTCTTACGCCCCTGCGTAAGATCAATCCGCAGATCATCGGCTGGATCCATATCGATGATACGACCATCGATTATCCCGTGGTACAAGGTACCGATAATGATTATTATCTGAACCATAACGTGTATGGGGAGGATACCATCTGCGGCTCGATCTTCATGGATATGAAGAACCGTCTGCACGAGCCCATGCAGAATTATATCCTGTACGGGCATCGTATGAACGATAATTCTATGTTCGGCCATGTTACCAAATTCCTGAAAGAGGATTTCTGGAACGAGCATCCGACCTTCACTTTGATCTTGGAAGATGGGTATTATACCTG
>JAILDJ010000077.1 GCA_024689505.1 Clostridiales bacterium | reverse complement strand
CCATTTACAGCCTGGCCAAAACAATTACGAAGCAGCTTATAAACGTCACGCACGGTACTGGTTCCAACATATTCGTTGTGGGGTTGACCCGTCATCGGTTTATTCAACGGTTTCATTTTCAAAAATTGTGAATCATATTCTTCCAACACCCGAGGAGTGATATCCTTCAGTAATTCAACAACAAACGTCCATAGCATAGTCCGGATTCTGCACAAAATACAGGACACAAAGTGAGCAAACGCCCTGTTTTCAGCAATGAGACATGCCGGGTCTCATGGAAAAACTTGTCAAGATTATTTCCCTTCATTTTTACAAAAATCCCCGATCGCTCCAAGTGTTTTCCCAAGGCTATGATATCTGCCAGAATAAATTACCGGATCCAGTATTGTCAGATCGATGTCGAAAATATCACTTGGAGAAAGTCGCTCATCCATTTGAATGTTTCTGATATTGCAGAAAAAGGTGGTTGAATCTCCTGTTTTCACGGATCTTGAGACCTCACATTCATACACCCAAGGGCTTTCGTCCAAAGTGGGAACATCCAAAACGATTCCTTTGCTCACGTTGTATGCAATATCGTTTTTCTGCCCGTCTTTGGCAGACTTTGACCCGAAATAATCCATCAGAGGCAACAGATCTGTACTTACGAGATTTGCGCTGAACAAGCCTGTTCTAATAACATTCTGTTTTGTCCTTTTCGTTCCGGACATACTTATGACTAAGAGGTATCGATCATCTTCTTCGTGAGTAACACTAACCCATGTGATCGGTGCAAAATTGTATGAACCGTCTTCATTCGTGGTTCCAATAATAAATGATGGTTGTACACACATCGAATATTTAGGATCAACCGTTTTTCTTTTCATTTCTTACTCCGATCACATATCCGCTCGATCTTGAAAATGACTGGTCTCGTGCCCTCATTACAGCAGGTTATCATCACCCTGTCGTCATTCATCCAGCCATGCATGATGCTGCCGCCCTGAAGCGCTTTGTAAATATACCGGCTGATGGTGTCTCACGCCTCCGAACAGAATGGGACCCCTTCGCTTCCGCAGTGTGCAGTGGCAGGAGACTGCAGGATTCCGAGGGAGAAGAGCGGCCAGCCGGCTGTCAAGGTTCAATTTAATAGTTTTATTATACATCGAAAGCGGTCTGCTATCAATTCTGAAAACAAGAAGGAATAAACCCTCTGGGGCTGTATGTGAAAATGTGCCAAATTTAGCCTTGTTTTTTCTGGATTTTCCGTTATAATTGAATTAACTAAAACTTTATATAAGGAGGGAATCCCTTTGAATTATGCGGAAGAATCTCTTCGTCTGCACAGCGAGTGGCAAGGAAAGATAGAGGTCGTTTCTCGTGTTCCCGTTCAGAACAAGGATGATCTGTCCCTGGCATATACGCCAGGTGTTGCTCAGCCATGTCTGGAAATCCAGAAAGACTATGACAAATCCTTTACTCTGACCCGCCGTCACAACCTGGTGGCAGTCATCACGGACGGCACCGCTGTACTCGGTCTGGGCGATATCGGCCCAGAAGCCGGCATGCCGGTCATGGAAGGAAAATGCGCTTTGTTCAAAGCCTTTGGCGACGTGGATGCTTTCCCCCTTTGCATCCGCAGTAAGGATGTGGACGAGATCGTACGCACCATCTACCTGATTTCCGGCAGCTTCGGCGGTATCAACTTGGAAGATATCGCAGCGCCACGCTGCTTTGAGATTGAGCGGAAACTGAAGGAACTGTGTGATATCCCAGTGTTCCATGACGACCAGCACGGTACCGCTGTGGTGGTCGGTGCAGCGCTGATCAATGCCCTGAAGGTAGTTAAAAAAGATATCGGCGAAGCAAAGTGTGTCATCAACGGCGCGGGCAGCGCGGGCATTGCTATCGGCAAGCATCTGCTGAACCTGGGCGTGAAGCACCTGAAGATGGTAGACCGCTTCGGCATCCTGTGCGAGGGTGAACAGATGAATCCCGCGCAGGAGGAGATGGCCAAAATCACAAACCCGGAGAAGTTCTCCGGCAAGCTGGCAGACGCGATGAAGGACGCGGATGTGTTCATCGGCGTGAGCGCACCGCATATCGTCAGCCAGGATATGATCCGTTCCATGGCCCCTGGCCCGATTATCTTCCCGATGGCCAATCCCGTTCCGGAAATCGAGCCGGACGAGGCACTGGCTGCCGGTGCGGCTGTGGTCGGCACCGGACGCAGCGATCATCCAAACCAGATCAACAACGTGATGTGTTTCCCCGGCCTGTTCCGCGGTGCGCTGGATGTCCGGGCAAAGGACATCAATGAGGAAATGAAACAGGCGGCTTCCCACGCTCTCGCGGGCCTGGTTTCCGATGAGGAACTGAGAAGTGATTACATCCTGCCTATGGCTTTCGACAAACGCATCGGACCTGCCGTGGCAGCGGCGGTTGCGCAGGCGGCCCGCGACAGCGGAGTCGCCCGGCTGTAAGTCATTAAAAAGGAGGAAAATAGATGACAAACGTTCCCAAGAAGAAGTCATTCCAGTTGTTTAACCTCCCCCTGCCGATCTTCCTGATCATTACCGCAGTGACTATCCTGGCTACCTACCTGGGCGTACTGCCCGCAGGCATGACCGGTTGCTTCCTGTTCATGATCGTGCTGGGTACGATTCTGGGATGGATCGGTGACCACACCCCAATTATCAAGGACTACCTCGGCGGCGGCGCCATCGTATGTATCTTCGGCTCCGCACTGCTGGTCTATTTCGGAATCCTTCCGGCTGCAAAGGCTGTTGACGGTGAGACTATCTACAACATGACGCTCCCCTTCGGCAATCTTGATCTGGTGGGCAGCATCAATAAGTTTTTTAAGGGAGATGGCGCTTTCCTTGACTGGTACATCGCCGCGCTGATTACTGGCTCCATCCTGGGCATGAACAGGAAACTGCTGGTAAAGGCGGCTGCCCGGTACTTCCCCGCGATCTTCGGCGGACTGATCCTGGCTTTCGGCCTTTGCTGCGGTATTGCTGCGATCATGGGCTACCCGGTCATGAACGCCCTGCTGCTGATTGCCCTGCCGATCATGGGTGGTGGCATGGGTGCCGGCGCAACCCCGCTCTCCAAGATATTTGAATCCAGCAGTTCTATGTCTGCGGCACAGGCTCTGTCCGTTATGACACCTGCTGTTGCCATCGGCAATGCGGTATCCATCGTACTGGCCGGTATCCTGGTTAAAGTGATGAAAGGCAAAATGAATGGCAACGGTTCTCTGATGCAGGAGGGCTCTATCGATCCCAAAGAACTGGAAATCAGCCCCGAAATGCAGGCTAAACGCAACGAGCTAAGCCTCTCGAACTTGGGTATCGGCCTGCTGACTTCCGGCGCTTTCTTCGCCTGGGGCTTCATCCTGGCTGGCGCATGGAAGGCGCTGGGCACCGGCATCACAATCCATGCCTATGCCTGGATGATCATCTCCGTTGCGATCTGTAAGATCACGAATATCGTTCCGGAACGGATCGAAATTGCCTGCTACCAGTGGTTCCAGTTCATCATGAAGAACCTGACGAATATGCTGCTGGTCGGTATCGGTATCTGCTATCTGGAGATCGGCACGGTCATCTCTTCCTTTAGCATTACCTATCTGCTGCTGTGTGCAGCCACCTGTATCGGCGCCTTCGTCGGTGCAGCCATCATCGGCCGGCTGGTCGGCTTTTATCCCTTTGAATCAGGCGTCACCGCGGGCCTGTGCATGTCCAACATGGGCGGTACGGGCGACGTTGCAGTGCTGTCAGCCGCAAACCGGATGGAACTGATGCCCTTCGCGCAGATTTCCTCCCGTCTCGGCGGCGCGATCATCCTGCTGCTCGCCAGTCTGATGCTGTCGCTTCTCTCCCAGTTCATTATTGTATAGAATTGTGCGGAAACAACTGATCCGCGGCGGGGGCAGGTTGCCTGCTCCCGCCGCTTTTCATGAGCGGAAAGGACAAACTTATGGATGACAAATGTATCAGGTGCGGCGGCACTCAGGCGGCGTATCCAATCCACGCACTGGAGGTCCGTACACTTCATGTCAGAAATCTCGGCGGGGAAAATCGCGTCCAGGCCCTCGGAGACGAAAAGCACAGTGCGGTCTGCGAAGCCTGCGCGCAGAGGCAGCTTGAAGTGTCCCTGAACCCGGTCAGAGCCGCGAAGCCGCAGCTTGTCCGCTTCGGTGCCGTGTTTGCCGCGGGCATAGTGATCGGCGCCGCCACCTTCCTGTTCGTGAAGGAAAGTCGGCAGGTGTTTCTTCTGCTGGGGCTCGCCGCACTGGTCTCCGGAATTCTAGGGATTTGTGATGCGCTGCGCAAGGCAAAGGAAAAGAGCCTTTCCCTAAACGCGCTGCCAGGGGCAGAAGCCCTGGAGGAAGCGGCTTGGGACGTTTTCATCGCCGACGCACCGAAGAAGGAAGACATCAACGATCTGACCTATATTCCCATCAATAAAAAAAACCTCCGCCGGAAGAACGGCGACCTGATGATCCTGTATCATCTGTTGCCGGAAATCGCGGTAGAGGCTTGGAAAAGACTGCATAAAGAAGAGGAAAAGCAATGATAATTCGGAATGAACATATCAATCATTCCGCCGCATTGAATGCCCGAGAATGACACATGATTATTGCGCTTTATTATGCTTCAGCAGATGAATGATCTGCAAACCATCGCTTTCGAGCCCCTTGCATATGATTCTGTAGCGAATCGGAATGACAGTAAAGAAAAACTGAAAGAAGTTGAAATACAAAAGGAAGGTGGATACAGAGAGCAGGGTTTCATGAAGACCGCTCCCAGACTGAACAAACTCCAAAATACAGAAACGAATGACACCGTACAGGATGGTCTGCAATAACGATACCGAGGGGCCGCCTGCAAGTGTTATAATCTTTGCCGTATTCGTTTTTGGTTCTTCCTCGGGAATGAAATAACCACTTGCAGGGATTAAGCGGAAGATATAATTTGATGCATCAATCATCTTGGGTCCGGATCCCGCAATGATCTTCCATCTTGCTTTTCCTGTGGAACTCCGATATCCCAATGCATGGCCCACCTCATGGAGAAGCACACTGAAGAGACATAGAAGCCAGATAAGAAGAATTTTTTCAACGTAATACATAATATGTTCCATACGCTCTTCAGCCTCCCTGCAGATGCACAAATTTCATATTAAAAATAAACTGCACTACCAGCGCTGCTACGGCACAGATCACCAATGCCAGTCCATCTCCGATAAGGAACCCATTAATATGAAACCAGTAGTCAGGATAATCACTGACCATATCCTTGGTGCCCTTGAACACGAACCGCGGATCATGGCAAAACCAGATGATGTCCCTGGCGGGATTCACGCCAGCCCCGGTCGAAAGGGCCACTGGACCTTTCACCTGCGGGGCGTTCGAATCCTCCATTCCAAATAAATCAAGAGACCACCCACAAGGGGTGGCCTCTTGATTTACGTCCCCGACGGGATTCGCTCCGGGCTTCCGCCTAAAGCGTCAGCCCTATCACGCCGGCCCCTACCAAAAGGTCCACTGGACCTTTTGCCTACGGGGCGTTCGAATCCTCCATTCCATGTAAAACAAAAAGCCACCCATGAAGGGTGGCCTTTTGTTTTACGTCCCCGACGGGATTCGAACCCATGGCCTTCCGCTTAGGAGGCGGACGCTCTATCCTGCTGAGCTACGGAGACAATCTGCAATTGATATTGCCTTGATATTGTAGTATATTTATGACAAGATGTCAAGAAAGCCGATGGGTATCTTCCTGTCGGAGGAAGCGTATCAGGGTGAAGAGGAGGGCTGGTTTTGATCTATGTGATCTCGGATCTGCATGGGTATCCGCATGAGAAGTTTCTTGCGCTGCTGGAGCGTGCCGGCTTTACTGCGGATGATTTCCTCTACATCCTGGGCGACGTGGTGGACCGCAATGGTGATGGCGGCGTGCAGACTTTGCAGTGGCTGCTGGAGCAGCCCAACGTTCAGCTGATCCTGGGCAACCATGAGGCGATGCTTTTATCCTGTAGGTTCCTGTTTCGGGAGATCACGGAGGAGAGCCTGGAGGCACTCGATCAGGAGCAGATGGAACTGTGGAACACTTATCTGGTGAACGGTGGAGATGTGACCCTCAAAGCCATGCGTCGGCTGACCGCGGAGGAGCGGCAGGATATTTTCGAGTATCTGGAAGAGGCGCCTTTGTATGAAGCGGTGACTGCCGGCGGACGGGATTTCCTGTTGGTGCACGCCGGGATCGAACATTTCTCACCGAAAAAAAAGTTATCTGCCTATGCACCGGATGATTTCCTCTGGGTGCATCCGCAGCTTACGGATACTTATTTTTCGGATGTTATGACGATCTTCGGGCATACGCCCACAGTATCTTATGGGGAGGGGCTCAATGGCCGGATCCTCAAAACTAGGACTTGGATCGATATCGACGTGGGTGCCAGCTATGGTAATGCGCCGGTGTTGCTGCGTCTGGACGATTTGAAAGAATTCCAGTAGAAACGGAGTAGAAGGATGTCTGACAAGTATTCAAGAGACCGGGTGCGGGGCTTCCTGCATACGGATGGACGACGGATCGTGAATGGCGATGGAGAGACGGTCATCCTGAGGGGATGGGGCCTCGGCAACTGGCTGAATCCGGAAGGATTCATGATCGGCGGCTCGCCGTTGATGGATCCGCGCATGGATCCCAGGATGTTTGCGCTGCCGCGCCGATTCGACCGTGGCCGCATGATGATCCCTACGGTGCGCGAACTGTGCGGAACCGCGTATGCAAAAGAATTCGAGCACCGTTGGATCCACGAATATGTCTCGGAAGAAGATATCAAACTCATGGCGGAGTTGGGCAACAATTCCGTGCGTGTTCCCTTCAGTTCACGCCTGCTTTTGGATGAGGAGCCCGGGATCCACTTCAATGAAGATACGTTCCAGATGCTGGATCAGCTGCTGGACTGGTGTGAAAAGTACCGTGTCTATGCCATCCTGGATATGCATGGGGCACCGGGCGGACAGTCCGGACTGGCCTGTGACGATGGTATCGACAATCGCACCCATACCTATGAAGAGCCGGAAAGCCGCAATCGTACCGTGCTTTTATGGGAGCACATCGCGGAGCGCTACAAAGACCGTAGGATCGTCGGTGGCTATGATTTCCTGAACGAGCCGATCTCCGGACCGGACATGGAGGAGAGGATCGACGAAGTACAAGCCCTGTACGATGACATTATTACGGGGATCCGCAAGTATGACCGGAATCACCTGCTGACGATCGAGGGTGAAGTCTTCTCCGGCGGTACCCGCATGTTCGAGCATGACTTCGATCCAGAGTGCAACAACTGGTGCATCCACACGCATTTCTACGGTTTCTCGCCGGAGCGCAAGGATCTGTACCGGTATCTGGACGCGTCGCTGCGGCATAATGTCCCGGTATGGATCGGCGAAGGTGGCAGTGATCTTACCGGTAATGCGATCTATTATGACATTGCCTCTGAATTTGACATGGGCTTTTCCGTATGGGTATGGAAATCGGCTATGGATGAGGATGGCAATGGCGCTGGATTGGTGAAATATCCGCTGCCGAAGAACTGGGCGCCGGTCAAAGCGTTCATCGCCGAGGGTGGCCCAAGACCTTCTTACGAGGAAAGCAAAAAGATCTTCGACGAGATGCTGGAGAACATGAAGCCGGAGTACCGGGTCGTGGACGAGGAAAGGAGCCGGTATCTGCTGCGTAAAGGATCGTTTACATTGCCTGCCGTTGGTTTTGATGATCCAGAGGAGACCCATCGTTCCAACGGTTGGATTTATGGCAACGCCTTCGGTTATCGGCCGGAAAGTGGAATGAAAATGGTGCTTCGACCGGGTGCGCTTCCGCCGGCTTTCCATTCCTTCATGGGCGGGCCCAGACGGCCGGATCCTACGGAATCCTGGCGCAGCCTTTGTCTGGAACTGAGGACGGGCGAGTTCGTGCAGTATTCGATCCGCCACGCGGAAGCGGGACAGACAGTGGAGATCGAGGCGCGCAACGTCGGTGCGGGACCGGCGGTGCTCCAGGTCCGCTGTTGTGGTACCAAGGCACAATTGGTGGTCGGCGCGAAGGAGGCCAAGGTTTATACGCTTCCTGTCACTTTGGCAGAGGGCGGCAATTCAGTACGGTTGGAGACCTGCGCAGGCACTGTGCAGTTGGATACGATCATATTTAAGTAAGCATCATGAAGCAGTATTATTGGATCATTTCATTGGATAATCTGGCCGGGGACGACCCCATATGGGAGCGTCCGGCCTTCCGTTGGTATCGGGAGCGGGCAGCATATTGTCAGCATGTGGACGGCGTTTACCCGACGGTGACGTATCCGTCCCATGCGACGATCGTGACAGGACGCTATCCGGTCAACCACGGTGTCATCAATAACACGAAATTCCAGCCGCATCGCCTGGGGCAGGAGGACTGGTACTGGCAGGTCAGGTATATCAAGGGCAAGACGTTGTTCGACCTGGCGCATGAGCAGCATCAGACCATAGCGGCGTATCTGTGGTCGGTGTCTGCCGGCAATCGCAAGGTCAAATATAACATGCCGGAGATCTTTTCCAACCGGAAGTGGGACAACCAGATCTTCACGTCGCTGCGCAACGGCAGCAAACTGTTCCAGTTGGAAGCATTCCTGCGGCACGGCAAGGAGATGGACGGGATCCGGCAGCCGGCGCTGGATGATTTCATGCACCATGTGGTGCTGGATACCTTTGCAGAGAAGAGGCCGGAAGTGCAGTTCATCCATTATGTGGATCTGGACTGGACCCGTCATATGTACGGGCACAGCAGCCCGGAAGCCATGGCAGCGCTGGACCGCCATGACCGCCGCCTGCAGGAGATCTTCGATCTGGTAGAGAAGATGGGCTTGATGGAGCAGACGCACTTCGTCATCCTGGGCGACCATTCCAGCCTGGACGAGCACACGGCGGTCTACTTGAACGCCCTTTTCCGCAGGCAGAACCTGCTGCATTTGAAAGAAAACGGGACAGTGAAAGATTGGCGGGTGATCTC
>JAILDJ010000064.1 GCA_024689505.1 Clostridiales bacterium | reverse complement strand
ACATTGATGCCGATGCCCACCACGACGCCGGACATCTCCAGATCCTCCATGGTCATCTCTGTCAAGATGCCGCAGATCTTGCGGTCCCGGACGATGATGTCGTTCGGCCATTTGATAAACGCATCCAGCCCGTACAATTCCTCCAGCGCGTCACGCACCGCCATGCCCGCCACAAGTGTCAGCATAGGGGCATGGGCCGGTTGGATGTCCGGCCGCAGGAGTAAGCTCATCCAAAGCCCCGAACCCGCCGGAGACGCCCAGCTGCGGCCTCTGCGGCCCCGACCGGCGGTCTGCTTCTCACAGACCACGACCATGCCGCCGGCCTCTTCCTGCGCTGCGATCCGCCGTTTCGCCTCCAGATTGGTCGAATCCAACGTTTCCGCGAAGATCAGCTTCCGGAACAGCTTGCTGTTCAGTTCCGCGAACGCCTGCTCCAGCGTCCAGCCGTAGATCTTACCGCGCGGATAGGGGTCCAGCCGATATCCTTTATGCGGGACCGATTCGATCTCGTAGCCCTCATCTTTGAGCTTGCCGATCCGCTTCCAGACCGCCGTGCGGGAAATATTCAGCTGCCGGCTGATCTCCTCTCCGGATAGAAAATCGCCCCTTACGTGTAAGAGGCGTAGAATTTCATCATTCATTGGTGGTTTCTTCTTTCACGAACAGAGCCTTGAATTCCTCGCCGGTGATCTTCTCTTTCTCCAGCAGGAGGGCTGCTGTATCGTGCAGCACTTTCATATTGTCGGACAGGAGGGACGTGGCTCGCTCGTGCGCCGCATCGATGATGGAACGGATCTCCTCATCGATGGCCGTGGCGATGTTTTCGCCATAGTTGCGCTTGTGTCCGATGTCCTTGCCCAGGAACACTTCATCGCTTTCTTCACCGAACTGGATCAGGCCGAGGCGCTGACTCATACCATATTTGGTGACCATGGAGCGTGCCAGCCCGGTCGCCCGCTCGATATCGTTGGAAGCACCGGTCGTCACATCCTTGAGCACCAGCTCTTCCGCTACGCGGCCGCCCAGCAGACCCACGATCTCGGCTTCCATTTGGCTCTTGGTCAGGTACATGCTATCCTCTTCGGAGATGGACATGGTGTAACCGCCGGCCAGGCCTGTGGGAATGATGGAGATACTGTGCACCGGATCGAGTTCTTCCAGCAAATGATGGATGATCGCGTGTCCGGCTTCGTGATAGGCGGTGACCCGCTTCTCCTTTTCGGAAATGATGTGTGACTTCTTTTCCGTACCGATACCGACCTTGACGAAGGCGGCCTGGATGTTGGCCATGTTGATGAAACTGTGGTTCTCACGCGCGGCCAGGATTGCAGCTTCGTTCAGGAGGTTCTCCAGATCAGCCGGCGTGAAACCCGCTGTCGTCTGCGCGACCGTATGCAGATCCACATCATCGCCCAACGGTTTGTTCTGCGCATGGATCTTCAGCACAGCCTCGCGGCCTGTCACGTCCGGACGGTTGACCACGATCTGGCGGTCGAAGCGGCCGGGACGCAGCAATGCAGGATCCAGGATGTCCACACGGTTGGTCGCCGCCATGACGATGACGCCCTGGTTCGGTGCGAAACCATCCATCTCCACCAGCAGCTGGTTCAAGGTCTGCTCACGCTCGTCATGACCGCCGCCAAGGCCTGCGCCGCGATGCCGCCCCACCGCATCGATCTCGTCGATGAAAACGATGGCAGGCGCGTTGCGCTTGGCCTGATCGAACAAGTCACGGACGCGGCTCGCGCCGACGCCGACAAACATTTCCACGAAATCCGAACCGGAGATCGTGAAGAATGGAACGCCTGCTTCACCCGCAACGGCTTTGGCCAGGTACGTTTTACCGGTACCCGGAGGGCCGACCAGGATGACGCCCTTGGGAATGCGGGCGCCGAGGCGGGAATACTTGCGCGGATCCCGCAGGAAATCCACGACTTCCTGCATTTCTTCCTTCTCTTCGGTAAGTCCGGCCACATCGCGGAACCGGATCGGATTATCCTTGCCGCTGGACAGCTGCGTGCGGGCTTTTCCGAAGTTCATCATATTGCCGGATCCACCGCCCTGCATGCGGCCCATCAGCATGACCATGATCACGATGACCACGACGGAGATGAGCATCATCGGCAGGATCTCTGCCCAGACACTGTCCTCTTTGACCGCATCTGCGTAGACCTTCACCTCCGGATATTTCTCACGCAGAATGGTACGGAACTCTGAAACACTGGAAACATAGAAGGTGCGGGCCGTAGTCTTTCCTTCGCCTTCATCATAATGCAGGATGGCATTGCCCATGTCGGCGGTGCCGACTTTGATCGGCTCCAGATCGATCCAGGAGATCTCTCCCTTATCGAGACTCTCGAACACCTCACCATCAGACAAGGGGCCGGACGCGGGTGTGAACAGCTTATCGTTGCCGAACACGAAAATGGCCAGCAGCGCCGCGATCACGAGAATATAAATAAACAGGCCCCGAAAACTGGTCTTCAAGAAATGAATCCTCCTAACAAGCATTGGAAATCGCCGAAGGCGATTTGTCATGCGCCTCGAATATCATGTTTTTGCAGTGGTGTGACGGCGCATGTCTCCTAAGCGTTATTCAACATACGCTACATATGGCAGATTGCGGAACTTCTGCGCATAATCCAGGCCGTAACCGATGACGAACTTGTCCTCGATGACGAAGCCCGTATATTCGATGACGACAGGCGCCACACGCATCTGCGGCTTATCCAGCAGCGTAACGATACCAACGGAATTCGGTCCGCGCTCTTTGAGTTCCTTCTTCAGGTAGTACAGCGTACGTCCGGTATCGATGATATCCTCGACGATCAGAACGTCCTTACCGGTGATATCTGCATTGAGGTCGAGCAGTGTCTTGATCTCACCGCTGGATTTCTGCGCATTGCCATAACTGGAGACCCACATGAACTCCAACTGGCAGGGAACGGTGATCCGCTTGGCCAGCTCCGCCATAAAGATGACGCTGCCGCGCAGGATACAGACGAGCACGAGCTCTCTGCCCTCATAATCCCGGGAGATCTCATCCCCCAGTTCCTGGATGCGGGCATTGATGGTTTCTTCATCGATCATGACGTGAATCTTGGTTTCATCAAACATCATCATTTCTCCTTTTCGTTCGTACCGAAGTTGTTTACCGAAACCTGAACTGCATGTTTCGTGTGTTCCGACAGCTTACATCCATCACTCATGCGATGACCGATGACCCACAGGATATGATCCCCATCAGCCAGCAGCGGGATCTGATCCCTCATGTGCCGCGGGATCTTTTCATCGATCATATAGGCCTTCAAAGTTTTGTGCCCGCCGGCCATCATCAGGTAATCCCCTGGACGCCTGGAACGGACAACAAGCGTGTTCTTTATTGTATCATAATCGAAGGTTTTCGTATACTGATTTTCAGAGAATCCATCAAATTTCACGTTTTCAACAAATGAAACATCCAGTTCCAAAGCAAATCGGTCGAATCTCCCATGCCATGGGACTTCGGGAATGACAAAATCCTCTGTTTCAGCGGGTTTTCTCCAGATCCGGAGCGTATCATACGACCGTTCCAACCGGATCCCATGCGGCAGGTCGATCCGATGTCCGGATGGATCCCCGCACAGTTTTTCGAGCTGCTGATAATGGACTCCGGACAGATCACTGTCCAGGCCAAGACTTTCCAGGAAACGACGCAAGGCGCGGCGGCGCAGTGCTTCCGGAGCTGCCTCGAGTTTGGAGATGCTCAGCCCATCATCAGCCCTGGCTTCCCTAAGGAGCTGCTCTGCCAGTTGTTCCAGAACTGCCAGATCCTCCTGCAGCAGGGATGCCGCGGACACCATATGCCGTACGGCCTGCGGATTGACGTTTTGTTCGAGCAAGGGCAGGACCTCATGCCGGATGAAATTCCTGCGATACGACGAGTCCTGGTTGGTCTCATCCTCGACCCAGGCAAAGTCATTATTCCTGAGCCAGGTACGGATCTTTCCAGGCTCTGTCTCCAACAATGGACGGATGTAGCGGCCCCGGACCTGCGGCATGCCTGCCAACCCGGTCATACCGCTGCCTCTGCACAGATTCAGCAGCATCGTTTCCGCCTGATCCCGCATATGATGCGCAAGCGCGACGTGATCCGTATCCAGGCTTTCAAAGACTTCGTACCGCTTCAGACGTGCTGTTTCCTCCAGGCCAAGCCCCCTTGCGGCAGCTTCCCCGGGCACGTCCACATGGTGTACCACCAGCGGCACTCCATAGCTTCTGCACAGTTCCCGGACGAATGCTTCGTCCCGATCGGCCGTTTCCCGGATCCCATGGTGTACATGCACCGCGGATAGAGACATATCTTCCATCTGGCGCAGCAGATGGAACAGGCAGACAGAGTCCGCACCGCCGGAAAGCGCGACCGTGACCCGTTCGCCCGGCGTGTACATGTGCTGCTCCCCCATAAATCGCGCAACTTCTATGACCATCAGGGAACACCACCTCCTCCATCTACTACCAAAAAAGTGGTACTGATTGTTCATTTTCAGCACCACTTGGTTTCCATTACTGAATGATATACAGGCGCTCGCCTTCCCGGATCAGGTTGAAGGTGTTGCGCGCGACTGACTCCTTGTACGCATCGGATTCATAATACCGCTGCTGTACCTGACTTTCTAGCGCCTTCATTTTTTCGGCTTCCAACTGCTCTTCCAGCACCATGATCTGCTGATCGAGCGCGCCGGCATCGGCCTTCAGGGAATTGTTTTTGGTTACACACCCCAGAACGAAAGCTGCTACTAAAACAAGGAATACGACCGATACGGTAAACGTATTCAATACCCGTTCACTTTTTCTTTTGCTGCTCATTTTTGCTCACCTTTTTGTTTATATATGTGTAACCCCGATTTTACCGTATTTTTGCGGGTTCGTCAATAGGTTTGCCTTGTTTTTTACAGGACTTCGTACATAAGAGCGGCATCTTCCTTACGGACCGTCTCTGCTACTTGGGTAACACGGACCTTGATGGTACGTGTTCCGAACATGAGCTCGATCACATCGCCCTCTTTGATCGCCGTTCCGGCTTTCGCGACCTTGCCGTTGACCAGGACGCGGCCTGCGTCACAGGCTTCATTCGCGACAGTCCGCCGCTTGATGAGGCGGGATACTTTCAAATACTTATCCAGTCGCATACTGTTCCTCCCTGATGATAAGATAAGCCTCCGGGGATACCGGAGGCCTTTCGCTTGTTATAATGAATCGATTACGCGTTGATGGCGTCTTTCAGAGCCTTGCCGGCCTTGAAACGCGGAGACTTGGAAGCAGCGATCTCGATGGTCTCTTTGGTCTGGGGGTTGATACCCTGGCGAGCCGGACGCTCAGCAACTTCGAAAGTACCAAAACCAACAAGCTGGACCTTCTCACCCTTGAGCAGTTCCTCGCAAACGGCTTCTTCAAAAGCCTTAAGAGCCTTCTCTGCATCCTTCTTGGAAAGCGCTGCTTTCTCTGCAACAGCAGCAATCAACTGTGCCTTATTCATTATAGTTCCTCCTTAAAAATGATGATTCAGGGACTATCCAAACATATATTACTCTTCTGATAGTCTGATTTTGTAGCGCACTATATAGTTATAATCTTAAAAAACCCTTTTGTCAAGCGGTTTTTTCCATTTTTTCGCAAATACAGGCCTTTTGATGGATCGACCGCCCCATCAGACAAGCATTTCCAAGGTATAACACCTATCATGAGCGTGCCGCTTCCAGAACGCGGTTCCAGACCTCATCATGGATGATCACGTCCGCGTCCTGCAGCAGGCGGTCATACTCCGCTTCCCGCTGCTCCTTACTGAGCTGCTGCATCAGCTGGGTCCGGTATTCCTCCCGGGCCTTATTTAACTGATCGATATACCCGATGCGATCCGCATAGGCAGCAGGACTGAAACTATCGATATACGCGATCAGATATCCATAGGACGTATCGATGATACCGGTATTCTCTCCGGCCGGTGTTTTGAAGATCGCCTGAGCGGCATCTTCCTCGATCTGCCCACGGTAAAAGACACCCTCTTCTTCCGAACGGACCACGCCAGCGGACAGGACAGGGTCCTCCTCCGCCGAACTTTCTTCCGAGTACAAGTTGCGCGTCAAGGCAAAGGAACTGCCCTCTTCGAGGCGCTGCAGCGCTTCCTCGGCCTTCTCCCGTTTTTCCTGCTTCTGCAAAGCCGGATAGCTGACCCAGCGTCCTTCGATCCATTCTCCTGTGTAGATCATGATCCAGTCGATGGCTGCCTTGTGCAGATAGGTGTCCCTGTCGGCGACGGCATAGGCGATGAACTTTTCTTCCACCGCTTCGCTCAGGCTTTCTTCCCTGCTGCCCGGCAGGAACGTCATAGAACGCTCATATTGCAGTGCCCGGTAGCTTTCCTCCATGTAAGAACGCAGCTCCTTCTCCGTGATCCCCAACTCTTTCAGGTGATCTTCACCGATCAGGTCGATCATCTGCGGCACACTGCGTTCGATATTGCGCAGATCCTGCTCGGTCAAACGTTTCGGATCATACTCCCGCGCCATGATCTTCGTGCGGATCAACGAATCCAGTGCGTTCTGCCCGGCTGTAGCAGCACTGTCACGACCGTTCAGGCTCATGGACCAGATCTCGATCCCACCGCGGCGCTCGTAGCTCTTCCGGGTCAGTTCCAGGTATAAGACCCCTTCTTTTTGATCGACGGAAGTACCATCGATCGTCATCAATACCGTATCTTCCTCTGCAGGTGTCCGCGTACGGCATGCGCTCAATCCCGATATGCACAGCAGGCAGATCAGGACCCCGCAGAGGATCCTCCTACGCATGACCCTCCTTGATCAAAGGCTGCATATCTTTCAGTGCTTTGATGATGCGGTCCAGCAGGATCGATTCTTTTTTGACGGGCTCGATCCGGATCATGATCTTGGTCCCCTTCGGCGTGGTCTGCATGCTCAGCTGCCGTGCATGTTCCAACATGTAACGTGTCAGCAGCTGCGGATCCAGCGGCGTCTGATCCCTCAGGGTCAGCGTCAGGATCTGCCCCTTCAGTTCGATGGCTTCCGCGCCAAGATGGTTGCCCAAAGCCTTGATATAGGAGACCGTGACCAGGTTCTGCACGCTCTTCGGAGGATCGGAATACCGGTCGATCAATTCTTCCAGCATGTCCTGATAATCCTCTTCATTCTGGATCTGCGCGATCTTCTTATAGACCTCCAGCTTCTGCGATTCGTTGGCGATGTAGGTCGAAGGAATGAACGCGTCCAGAGAGATGGTGACCGTCGTTTCGAAGGTCTCCTCCGGTACTTCGCCTCTCACGTCGGCCATGGCCTGTTCCAGCAATTTACAATACAGGTCGTAACCTACGGCGCCCATGTGACCATGCTGTTCCGGTCCGAGGACGTTTCCGGCGCCACGGATCTCCAGGTCGCGCATGGCGATCTTGAAGCCGGAACCGAATTCAGTGAATTCACCAACAGCCTCCAGGCGTTTCTGCGCCACTTCCTGCAGGACTTTGCCCTTGCGGTACAGGAAATAAGCGTAGGCTACACGGTTGGACCGGCCGACGCGTCCACGCAGCTGGTATAGCTGTGCCAGGCCCATGGTATCCGCGTTTTCGATCAGGATCGTATTGACGTTGGAGATATCCATGCCTGTTTCAATGATCGTCGTGCAGACCAGCACGTCGATCTCACCCTCGACGAAACGCATCATCACATTTTCAAGTTCCCGTTCGGACATCTGCCCGTGGGCGAAGGCGACACGCGCTTCCGGCACCAGGGCTTGCACGTGGATCGTAGTCTCATCGATGTTCTGTACGCGGTTATGCAGGAAGAAGACCTGCCCGCCGCGGCCGATCTCACGATAGATCGCCTCACGCACCAGCTCGTCCTCCTCTTCCATGACGAAGGTCTGGATGGGCTGGCGTTCCAGCGGCGGCTCCTCCAGGACGCTCATGTCCCGAATGCCGTTGAGGCTCATGTGTAAGGTCCGTGGGATAGGTGTAGCGGTCAGCGTAAGTACGTCCACGTCCTTTTTCAGTGCCTTGATCTTTTCTTTATGGGAGACACCGAAGCGCTGCTCCTCGTCGATGATCAAAAGGCCCAGATCCTTGAACGCCACGTCTGCCGACAGCAGGCGGTGTGTCCCGATGAGGATGTCCACAGCGCCGCGTTTGGTCTCCTTGATGGCCTCGTCGATCTCTTTCTTGGAACGAAAGCGCGACAAAAGCTCCACCCGCACGGGATAGTCCCGCATGCGGCCGGAGAACGTATTATAATGCTGCTGTGCCAGGATGGTGGTCGGCGCCAGATACGCGACCTGTTTACCGTCCTGGACCGCTTTGAACGCTGCTCGGATGGCTACCTCGGTCTTGCCGAAGCCCACGTCCCCGCAGATCAGCCGATCCATGATGCGGCCGGCTTCCATATCGTGTTTGATATCCTCGATGGCGCTCAGCTGGTCCGCCGTTTCCTCGAAGGGGAACATTTCCTCAAATTCCTGCTGCCAGACCGTGTCCGGGGAATAGATGAATCCCTTTTTCTCCTCACGTTCCGCATACAGTTTGACCAGATCCTCCGCCAGTTTGGCAACGCCTTCCTTGACCTTTCGCTTGGTCCGGTTCCATTCGTTGCCGCCCAGCTTATTGAGCTTTGGCTTCGCGTCCTCGCCGCCCGCATAGCGCTGCAGCATATCCAGCGACGTCGTGGGCACGTACAGGACGCCGCCGTCCTTATATACGATCTTGAAATAGTCTCTCTTACTGGTATCGGTGTCCATCTGCACGATGCCATGATAGATACCGACACCGTGGTTCTCATGGACCACATAATCCCCAACGGTCAGTTCGCCGAAGCTCTTGATCTGCTGGCCGCCCTTGAAGCGTTTACGGCGCTTTTTGCTGCGCTCACGGCCGCGCGCCAGTTCTTTCTGCGCAATGACCGCGAACCCGATCTCCGTATAGACGAAGCCCTGTGCCAGGCCGCCTTTTGCAACGCCGATGCTGCCCACGGCAGGGCCGTCTTCTGTATCTTTATATTCATAGGCGGCAATGTCCTCTTCGATGAGACGGGACAGCAGACGCTTGGCGCGGGTACCGCTCTCCGCCAGCAGCAGCGTACGATATCCCAAACGATTATACGTTCTGAGTTCATCCAACAGCATCCGCTCGTTGCTGGCTGCCAGATTGACTGAACGTGACGTGATCGTCAGGATCTCCTTCACTGGGAACGCCGCCTGGTTGCTGGCCAGCAGGCTGCACAGACTGATGCGGCCGAAGGGCGCCATCCGCGCCTCGACCTCAGGAAAATGAGGGAACATATCCATCTGGGACGGCAGGAGATAGCCCTTCTCCATACGTCCGCGGACACTGTTGTTCAGTTCTTCTTCCAGGACCCGCGTCTTCTCGCGGATGCGGCCCGGCTCCTCCAGGACCAAAAGCGTATCATCCGGCAGATAATCCAGGATGCAGGCGGCTTCCTCCCCGTAGAACAGGGGGATATAGGATTCCATGCCGCGGTACCGCCCGTTTTCCAAACGTTCCGCATACTGCATGTGGATCTCCAGAACACGGTCCGCCTCTTCTTCCATACCCTCTTTGCGCAGCTTCGCGGAAGCACTTTTTGCCTCGTTGCGGATCTTTTCCAATCCGGCTTTTTCGATCTCCGGGCTCAGCAGGATCTCCGCCGCGGGATAGACCGTAAAGTCCTCCAGACGATGGAGCGAACGCTGCGTCTCCACGTCCAGTACGCGGATCGAATCGATCTCATCGTCCCATAATTCGATGCGCAGCGCAGTATCGTCGGTCAAAGGGAAGATGTCGATGATGCTGCCGCGGACCGCGAACTGCCCGGCATGTTCGATCTGCGAAAGCCGCTCATAGCCCATGCGGACCAACTGCTCCGTTGCTTTTTCCGGATCCAGTTTCCGGCCAAGGCGGCGATGCAGGATGTACTGCTGCCAGGTCTCCACCGGGATCATACGGTCGTACAGGGCTTCTACGGACATCACAAGAACGCGCACCTTGTACTCAAGGAGCGCTTTCAAGACTTTGATGCGGCTTTCTTCGATCATGGACCCGTGGGTGTCGGCACTGTAAAACAGCGGATCCTTCGCGGGGAAGTAGAAGGTCTCTCCCGGAAAATAAAAGCGCATGTCCTCGTAGACTGCCTGCGCTTTTACATCGTTTGGTGTCAGGATGACCGTGATCCCCTTGCGTTCCTCTGTCAGAGCAGCGCTCAAGTGGTTCTGCACACTGTCCCCGATACCGGAGACCAGCACCGCCTCTTTACGCGCGATCCGTGCCCGCAGTGTCTTGTACGAAGAAAGACTGTGGATCGGTTCGTAGATACCTTTCATCGATCAGTTTCCTTTGTCCGCAGGACCATTGAAACGATTCATCGCCGTATCCATGCCATCCTTCAGCATGCAGACGGCCGCTTCCGCCGCCCGCTGGATGGCTTCCTGTATCACAGGCTTATCGGCCTTGGAAAAATCCCCCAGCACGTAGTCGACCAGGTCGGACCCTTTCGCCGCGCCGACTCCGATGCGGATCCTGGGAAAATCCTGCGTGCCGAGATGGGCGATGATGCTCTTGACGCCGTTATGGCCCCCGGCAGAACCGCTTTTGCGCAGCCGCAGATGGCCCAACGGCAGCGCGATATCATCATAGATGATCAGGATATGGTCGGTCGGGACTTTGTAAAAATCCGCCGCCTGCCGCACCGCGATCCCGCTGTTGTTCATGAAGGTCTGCGGACGCATCAGCAGGACTTCCTCGCCCGCGATCCGTCCGTTCAGGATCCGGGCTTCAAATTTCTTTCTTGCATGACCGGGGAGATGCTCCTTGCTTATGGCCTTGACGGCCTCAAAGCCCACATTGTGGCGTGTCCCTTTATATTTTGTCCCCGGATTGCCGAGTCCGGCAATGATATACATACACTTGTTCTCCAATAATTGCTTTCTTACGATGGTCTGGTCCTTACTGGATCAGCTGGTACGGAGGAACGATCGTATCGTCCGCAATGGATGCATTCCGCACAGTAGATGAAGCGATCTGCACGCGATCGCCCAGCGTGGCATCGATCAGGTGGGCATTCGGCCCGATGACACACTGGCTGCCGATGACCGTATGACCTTCGATGACTGTGCCCGGCATGATACGGGTATCCCGGCCGATCTCCGCTTCCGGTGCGATCAGGATGCTGTACTCGTCCATGATGGAGACGCCATTGTCCATATGGGCACTGTTGATCCTCTGTTTCAGGATCATCTGGGATTCCAGCAGCTGCTGCCGATTGTTGACGCCCTTGACGATCGATTTGCTTCGGGTCATCAGCGCTTCCGCCTTGCTGCCCTTGTCCAGCAGGACACGGATGGTATCCGGCAGATAGTATTCGCCCTGACGGTTGTTATTGTCGATCCTGTCAAGCGCGTAGCGCAGCGCTTCACTGCTGAAGCAGTAGATACCGGAGTTGACTTCACAGATCTTCAGTTCTTCAGGGCTGGCATCTTTATGCTCCACACTGCCCAGGAAACGATTCTGATCATCACGCAGGATGCGTCCGTACCCTGTAGGATCGTCCAGGAAAGCTGAAAGGACCGTCACCGCGTTGCGCTGTTTCGCATGGGTCATGCGCATTTCCTGCAATACGGAACCACGTACCAGCGGCGTATCTCCGAAAAGGATCATGACATCGCAGTCCTCCTCGCCGATGAAATCCAGAGCCATCATGACCGCATGGCCCGTGCCCTTCTGCTCCGCCTGCCGGACGAACGTGATATCCTTCTGATCTGCGAACGCCTGACGTACAAGGTCCCCCTTGTGGCCGATCACGACACAGATCTCGTCCGAGCCGCACTCTCTCGCTGCTTCGATCACATAATACAGCATCGGATGCCCCAGGATCTCATGCAGACACTTGGGCAGTTCCGACTTCATGCGCGTTCCCATACCAGCGGCAAGGATCACAGTCTTCAGTTTTCTCATGGTAGCATTCTCCTTCGGTTCTTATGATTGACAGACGTTGCTTTCGCATGATAATATACTGCCATACAAAAACAGGAGGTCTGTAATATGATTTCTATTGCGATACATGGTTGTTCCGGGCATATGGGCCAGGTCGTCTCCCGTCTGGCAGCCGCTGCTGAAGATATTACTGTTGCCTGCGGATTCGACGTACGTCAGCCTGCCTTCGACCCTGGATTTCCCGTATATACCGATCTTGCGGACTGCACGGTGCCCTTCGATGTGGTGATCGATTTTTCCACCGCCGCCGCAGTGGATCCTCTGCTGGATGCCTGCGTCTCCTGGGGGAAACCGCTGGTCCTCTGCACCACCGGCCTGTCCGACGCGCAGAAAGAGAAAGTCCGTGCCGCTTCTGCCGTGATCCCCGTGTTTTTCTCTGCCAACATGTCTTTAGGCATCAACCTGCTGACCGTGCTGGCACGCAAAGCCTGCCGCATTCTGTCCGATGCCGGCTTCGACATCGAGATCGAAGAACGCCACCACAGGCGCAAGCTGGATGCGCCGAGCGGCACCGCTTTGATGCTGGGCGAGGCTATGGTCCAGGAACTGGGTGAAGCGTATTATCTGGATATGGGACGCATGGACCGCCGTGCCGCAAGGGATCCCCACGCCATCGGCATGAGCGCCGTACGCGGCGGCACCATCGTAGGTGAACATACGATCCTGTTCGCGGGCCAGGACGAAATGGTCGAACTCAAGCATACCGCCTTGTCACGCGACGTATTTGCGGCAGGCGCCATCAGCGCTGCCCGTTTCCTGACCGGCCAGTCTGCCGGACTCTATGATATGAATCAGTTAGTCGAAACGATGCTGTAAAGCAGCGGCCAAAGGCCTTGCTGCGCAGCAATGATACCCATGGGGTGGTCGAAAGTCCACCCTTTTTCTATGCCTTCGATCCTGGCACCGGCTTCCCGCACGATACAGGAGCCTGCCGCATAGTCCCACGGCTGCAGGATATATTCGAAGTATCCATCGGTACGGCCACAGGCCACATAGCACAGGTCCAACGCGGCGGAACCGGATCTGCGGATGTCCGCACACGCTTCGAACGCTTTACGTGCTGCCGCAAAAGTGCGGTCAGCCAGTTCCGTATGATACGGTGATGTGCCCAACGCCACCAGTGCGCGCTCTGCAGGCCGTTCAGAAGGCCTGATCTCGTTTCCATTGCAGAATGCACCAAGCCCATCGGCGGCCGAGAACATTTCATCCGCATATGGATCGTACACGACCCCCAGGATACTGCGGTTCTTCTGGGCAAGCGCAACGGAGATACAGGAAAAACGGAACCCCGTGATATAATTCGTGGTCCCGTCGATGGGATCGATGATCCAGCAAAGGTCCGCTTCCGGCTGTTGGTCCTGTTCTTCCGCAATGATGAGTGCTTCCGGCAGGATCTCGGACAGCTGCGCTTTCAGACGCCGCTGGATCTCCATATCCATGTCTGTCACAAAGTTAGCATGTCCCGTCTTGATGTCGATGCGGGACAGCGTGTGTTCCCGCATGAAGCGGCCCGTCTCCAGAACGGCAGCGCGGACCTTCTCCAAAAGGACAGGTAAGAGCTCTATGTTCATCGTCTCTTATCGTCCGGCAGGATCAACGTGCGGGGGATGTAGCGCTTCATGGCTTCCAGCATCGCATCGTTCGGCTCGAAGAGCATTTTCAGCGTGTTATTTTCCCTGGCGCAGATCGCAATGTAGGTATTCTCACGGATGCCGCCGCGGCCCGCGTCCAGCACCTTATTATAATTCTTATCGAAAAGAGACTGATACCGCGGATCGGATGCCGGCGCGACGATCTCGAACTCCCGGCAGTCCAAGGAGATCATGGACTTACGGGTGCTGGCATGATACACACAGTCCACGTCCAGCAGGCCGTCGGTATAGATATATTCAAACTCCTTGTCCATCCGACGCCAGACGATCAGGCCGCCCCATGCGGACAAAGCCAGCAGGATCGGAAAAGCGAACGAGAAGAAATTGAGTACCAGAAAGTTAAGGATGATCAGTCCGAGGACCAATCCGATGCGTTTGATCCAGTCCATGGGGACACGTTCACGCTTTACCATATATTCCAGATAGATCGAATCCATATAGAGCCTCCCTGTTGATCTGAAAATTTATTATATTCTATCACAGATCCCTGTTTCATGCAATGACCGACGCGGCATATTCACAGTCCTCACGGATCGGGCACGCGTCACATTCCGGCTTTCTCGCATGGCAGCAATACCGCCCATGGAAGATCAGCACATGATGCATAAGGCTCCAATCCTCCCGATCCAGCACTTCCATCAGCTGCTGCTCGGTGTCCTCCACCGTCTTGGCATGTGTCAGTCCGATGCGGTTCGCGACGCGGAATACATGCGTGTCGACCGCGATCGCTGGCTCCCCGAAGGCGTTGGAAATGACTACATTGGCGGTCTTTCTTCCGACTCCGGCCAACGTGGTCAGCTCTTCACGCGTGGAAGGAACTTCTCCATGAAAACGATCGGCCAGCTGACGGACCATCTTGTACAGATTGTCCGCTTTATTGTTATAAAAGCCGAGTGTGTGGATATAACCGCGGATCTGCTCGGGCGTCAGCGCCAGATAATCGTCCAGCGTGCGGCAGTCCGCAAACAGTACCTGCGTGACTTTATTGACCTGTTTGTCTGTGGTCTGTGCCGACAGACAGGTCGCGATCAAGATCTCCAACGGACTGGAAAAATCCAGCTCACAATGTGCGTCCGGATATCGTTCCTGAAGTGCATGTACGATCCGACTGACTTTTTCTTCCATAATAACTCCTTTTGATGCCGCTTGGCGCCTGCGTAAAAAGAGAGCGAGGACGTGACCGTTCTCGCTTTCGTTCGATTTAATCTAATTCCAGTTCCTCACGAAGCTCCTGCCGTACCTGGGCCAGATTCGCCTCGTCGAGCTGATAATACCAACCATTATTGCTGAACCCATAGCCTACAAGTGTATCGTGATTGATGACATTGTTCAGACAGGGGCTGTATCGGCTGATCATATCCATGGCCATGCTCATGTCCACATTGGTCAGCACATTGCCGGAGACCGCATCCAGAAGCTCCTGATAATTCAAGGCTCCAGCCAATGTAGTCGCCTTCTTTGCCACAGCGACGATGACATCACGCTGGCGGCGGCTGCGTCCGAAATCACCCTCCGGATCGTTCTTTCGCATGCGGCAGAACGCCAGAGCTTCCTCACCATTCAAAGTGACCGTACCCTCCGGGAACGTGAATCCATCCCAGGAGAAGGTGAAAGAGTTCTCGACCGTAACGCCTCCCACCGCATCGATCACGTTCTGGAAGCCTTTGAAATTGACGACGGCATAAGCATCGACCGGCAGTTGCAGCAGCTGCTGCACCGTATTGATACACAGCTCCGCTCCGCCATAGGAATAAGCTGCATTGATCTTGGTCCATGTGCCCGTTCCATAGATCTCGACGTAGGAATCACGTGGGATACTCAGGATCGACATGCGCTGTTTGCCAGGATTCAGGACCACATAGATCAACGTGTCGGACAGACCGTTGACGGCGGTACGGCCAAAATCACCCGTATCGGTACCGATCAGCAACATGGCCATGGGCTTCGCATTGGAGACCAAATCTTCCTTTGTGACCGCGGACTCTTCTTTCTTCGGCTGCTTCGGCCGCTCTTTTTCGACCGGATCGTCGACTTCGATGGAAGAATTGCGCATATCGATGATGCTGACTTCCTGATACATACGATCCATGGATTTCGTGACATCAGCCATGACTTTGACCGCAAGACCACCTGCTGATAAGATCAGGATCATAAAAAGGCTGAATATGGTAATTGCAAGACTTTTTTTGAAAATGAAGCGATTCCGGGCCGTATCACTGCTCTGCCCTTTCTGCTTTCTACGTTTTTGACTCATAAGATAAATAAGACCCCTGTCTTCAAAATTCAAACTTAGTTGATTATACACTAATCAATCGTGAATGGCAAGACTTATTCTTCGATAAGCCTGTGGATCTCCCGGACTGCGGCGGCATACTGGGTATCCGATTCCGTACCAAGCACTTCGCCCAAAGTCTTACCTTCCGGCAAGGCCACTTCCATATCCGGTTCGATCCCCACACCGTGTATGAAATCACCATTTGGCGTAAAGTATCGTGCCATAGTCACTTTGATACCGCTGCCATCCGACAGACTGTACGTGGTCTGTACGATACCCTTGCCGAAGGTCCTGATACCGATCAATGTCCCCATCTGATAGTCATGCAAGGCGCCGGCCAGGATCTCGGAGGCACTGGCACTGTTTTCATCGACCAAAGTGACCAGGGGGATACTGACCTGCGTCTCCCCGTCGGAAGTATATTCTTCCCTCGTGCCATCGCGTGTCAGCGTATAGGTAACGATCCCTTCCGGCACCATCTGATCGGCGATATCCACAACCGCACTCAGCCGTCCGCCGGGATTCCCGCGCAGATCCAGGATCAAGCCCTTCATGTTCTGCTCCTGCAGCGTCTCCAAGGCTTCCTTGAACTGTTTCGGCGTAATGTCATCGAATTCGGAGATCTGGATATATCCGATGCCATCGTCCAGCATCATAGATGCCACCGTATCCTCCTCGATGCGCTCGCGGGTCACTGTCAACAGTAAGAGATCCTCTTCACCCTCGCGCAGGACACCGACAACGACGTCCGTACCGGCTTTTCCGCGGACCCGTCCTATTACGATCTCCATGGAGGTGTCTTTCATTTCTTCACCGTCCACACTAAAGACCAGGTCCCCAGCCTGAAGGCCGGCCTTTTCCGCAGGGCCGCCTTCGACCACGGATAGGATCTCAAGCATCTGCTGCTCTTCGTTCCACTGCACGATGACACCGATCCCGGTGAACGTGCCGCTGGCGTCTTCCAGATAGGCTTCAAATTCTTCTGGTGTGTAGTAACGGGTATATTTATCACCTACCGCTTTCGCAAAACCCGCGTAAGCACCTTCCAGCAAAGCGTCCTTGTCGACATCCTCCAGATATTTTGAGCCGATCAAGGAAGACATCTGATTCAACTTCAGCAATACCTCCGTTTCCTGCCGCACTGTCAGGCTTTCCGGAAGTGTCCATTGTTTGAACAGTACGAGCACTGCCAGGATGCCCACTATACTCAAGATCCCGCAGATGTATCCTTTCCAGAACCGTTTGTTCTCCATGGCTCCATTCCTCGTTTCCTTCCAAACTTGAAAAACAACACCTGCCCCTGCGGACAGGTGTTGCCGTAGCATCTTTTTTTCTAAATGGCTCAGCCGACGTAGCTCAGCGGATTTGCCAGACCGCCGTCGATCTGGACTTCAAAGTGCAGGTGATTGCCCGTAGAATAACCGGTGGTACCGACATAGGCGATGACCTGACCGGCGCCGACATAATCACCGGCCGAACAGTTCAAAGCACTGGCATGGGCATACAATGTAACATATCCATTGCCATGAGCGATAGCTACATAGTTGCCGTAACTGCCGTTATAGCTTGCTGTGATGACCGTGCCTCCGGCAGACGCACAGATCGCTGTGCCGGACGGTGCCGGGATATCGATACCGCGATGACCATTACCGTAGTAACATGACAATGAATAGTATCCAGGCAACGGCCAGGACAGGCTGACGCTGCCGGAAGGCTCCTCATAGTATGGCTCCTCCTCATAATCATCGTCCCCGCCGGTATCCTCTTCCTCATATTGAGAGTCCTCTTCCTCGGGCTGATACTCTTCTTCGGATTCCTCTTCCTGCTGTTGCTGGCGTTCTTCTTCCTGCCGCTTGCGCTCTGCTTCCTCGGCTTCCCGCTGCTTCCGCGCTTCTTCTTCCGCAGCCCGGCGTGCCTCTTCTTCCGCTTTGCGGCGGGCTTCCTCGATACGGGCTGCCGTCTCGGCGATCTCGCCTGCCAGCTCTTCGCGCTGCTCCTCCAGTTCCTGGATGTACAGTTCCAGCGCTTCTTTATCTTCCTCGAGCTTCTTCAGCTCTTTCTCTTTTTTATCTTTGACTTCCTGCAGTTCCTGACGCTGCTCCTCTTCCTTGGCACGATCGGCTTCCAGGATGGCTTCCTGCTGGGTCACTTCCATTTCCTTGGCTGTGACCTGCTCCTTGGCCTCGCCCAGGTTGACGAGGATCTCCTGATCGTATTGCGCCAGATCGCGGGTGTACTCGGCCTTGCTGAACAGATCGGACATAGATCCGGCCTGCAGCAGGATCTCCAGATAATTGATCTGACCGGACTCGTACACTGCCTTCATCCGGAGTTTGAGTTTCTGATACCAGACTGCTTCGTTGTCCCTTGCGTCTTCGAGTTCTTGCTTGGTCTGCTCCAGAAGTGCCAGATTTTCCTCGATCTCGGCATCCAGTTCACGAATGGCGGTTTCCTTCTCACTGATCTGAGAGTCCAGTTCCTCCAGCGCCGTGATATATTCATCGACACGGGCCTGGGTCTCGGACAGTTTCTCGTCCGCTTCGGATTCTTTGCTTTCTACTTCGGATTTCTGCTCTTCCAGTTCTTCCAGATGGGACTCATCGTCCGACGCGAACATTACGGTCGGCTGCAGAGCCAGCATCATGGCCAGACCAAACGCGATCCACTTTCTACGCATTCTTGCCTCCTAAGAATTCACGGGACATCAAACCTTCAAATGCTTGCGTATAGAGACCAGACTGCCGATCATACCAACGACGACGCCCAATACGACAAATACGGGCAGCAGGCCTTTCATTAAAGTATTGATATCCACGAAATTGATCAGGTAGCTCATACTCGTAAAGTTTTCCGTGGCGATCTTCACGAAATATTGATACCCGAAATAAATGACAGCTGAAGGGATGATGACACCCAGGAAACCGAGCAGCATACCCTCCACAACGAACGGCAGACGAATGAACGAATCCTTCGCGCCGATGTACTTCATGATGTTGATCTCACGCCTGCGGATATAAACAGACAGCTCGATCGTGTTCGCGATCAGCAAGACCGCGATCAACATAAGGACGACCATCAGGGCCAGGCCGACGTAAGTAGTGAACCGGGAGAAGGAGCCCATAAGATCCGCCGCCTTCTTGGAATAACGGACCAACCGGATCATGTCGTTGGATTGCAGTTCCTTGACCAGTTCTTTCTGCGCCTTGGAGTTAGCCATGTAGATCTCTATATTGGCGGAATTGCTCAGCGGGTTGTCGTTATCCAGCTCCGCGAGCAGGTCCTCGTTGATGCCGTCCTGCAGTGAGTTTTTAAATGTGTTCCAGGCTTCTTCCGGGGAAATATACGTTGCTTTCTTGACCGAATCGCGAGCCTGAAGCTCTGCCGCGTACGCGACCGCATCAGCCTCAGCGACATCGGGCTGCAGGAACGCTACGATACCCAGTGAAGAATCCAGGTTCCGCACGAACTGCTGCGCATTCATAACGATGCAATAGGTGATACCCAGAATGAACAGACATGCGGAGATGGTACCGATGGACGCGACGGACATCAAACCGTTGCGTACGATACTATGGACACCGTCCTTCACGCAGTTTTTGATCGTTCTAATCCTCATCGCTGTAACCTCCCTCCTGGGAGTCACGGACGACGACGCCATGCTCCAGATGGATGACGCGCTTGCGCATTTCATCGACAATGGCCTGGTCGTGTGTCGCGATGACAACGGTCGTACCCGTGGAATTGATATGCTCGAACAGCTGCATGATCTCCCGCGAGTTTTTAGGATCCAGGTTGCCGGTCGGCTCGTCGGCCAGGACCAGCGGCGGATTGTTGACGATGGCACGGGCAATGGCAGTACGCTGCTGCTCACCGCCGGATACCTCGTCGGGCATGAACTTGGACTTATGGGCAAGGCCGACCTGGCTCAGCGCGTTCGGCACCAGCCGGCGCATGCGCTTGGTCGACTCCTCGATCGCTTCCAGGGCGAATGCCACGTTTTCATAGATCGTCTTCTTGGGCAGCAGACGATAGTCCTGGAAAACAACGCCCATATTGCGGCGCAGTTCCGCGACTTTGCGCCGTCTCAGATGTGTGACGTCTTTACCGGCGATGAGGATGGTCCCCTCGTCCGGATCGATCTCCTTCATGAGGAGTTTGATCATCGTGCTCTTTCCAGAGCCGCTTTCTCCTACCAGGAATACGAACTCACCGTCTTCGATCTTGATGTTGAGATCGCTGACACCGGTGACGTTTTCATCGTAGACCTTGGTGACATGCTTCATTTCTATCAAAATGATATACCCCCGTTAGCTTGAAGACTGCTTGATTGATGACTGCTTGCTTTATATGTATCAGTAGTCATTCTTCTCCATATACTCCATGTACTTAGCGACCATAAGCGCGATCTTGAAGGTGATCGCATCCTCGAAAACGCGGATGTCCAGGCCTGTGTTCTTCTGCAGTTTGTCCAGCCGGTAGACCAAAGTATTACGATGGATATACAGCTGACGGGACGTTTCGGAAACATTCAGGCTGTTTTCGAAGAATTTGCTGATGGTGTTGAGCGTTTCCTCATCGAAATCGCTGAGCTTGATGTTATGGAAGATCTCCTCGATGTACATTTTACAGAGCGACAGCGGCAGCTGATAGATCAGGCGGCCGATGCCGAGGCTGCTGTAACTGACCACATTCTTTTCAGAATAGAAGATCTTGCCGACATCGAGCGCCATCTTGGCTTCCTTGTACGACTTGGAAATGTCCTTAAGATCGGAAACGACGGAACCCATGGAGACGCGCACTTTGCTGAGCACCTCGGTGCCCAGGGTATCCGCGATACTGCGGGCGGTCTTCTCATACGCTTCCGGTGTATCGTTGTCCTGCACCTCTTTGACGAGGATGATGCTGTTCTCATCGACCGCAGTGATATAATCACGGGACTTGGCCGGGAACAGATTGTGCATGACATCGATCAGAGAAGCATGGGTATCCTTGTCCGCGTGCGTCTCGACCAAGTAGACCAGGCGGCGGACGTTGTTCTCGATCCGCAGCTTCTTGGCTCTGGTGTAGATGTCGACCAACAGCATATTGTCGAGCAGCAGATTCTTGATGAAGTTGTCCTTATCGAACCGCTCCTTGTAGGCGACCAGAAGGCTTTGGATCTGGAACGCGGCTACTTTGCCGAACTTATAATCCTCTTCATCCGAGCCCTGCGTGGAAATGACATATTCAACATTGCGCTCGTCGAAGACTTTAAAATACTGATAGCCCTGAATCAGCATGCTTTCCGCTTTGGAATGGATCAGATCCGGAACCGAGGCGATATGCATACCGACGTTGGCTGCATCTGTCGTGGCCAGGACGTTGCCTTCTACATCCATTACGGTGATTTCGCGTTTGGTGATCGCTTTCAGGCCGTCGATCGTGCTTTGTAAAATCTGATTCGAGATCATACCTTTTTGCTCCTGTTCGTATGCGCCGGTATATGGTAAATGCTCATAGATACATGACTATTATACTACAAGTCTTGCCGAAATGGAAGACTTTTTCTTCTTTTCCATCAATATTGCAATAATGAAACATTATCGTTATTGCATTGATTTTCGATCATATTATAATGGTAATCTGACCACAGATGTGGTATGATAAACGATGTTTAGCAGTTTACAGACACTCAAAGGAGTAAAATATGAAAAAAGTCGCAAAAATCTTTCTTGTCATTCTTCTGATCCTTCTGGCGGTCGCCGGTGGGTACTATGGCTATCGCTTTCTGCAGCAGAAAAAGGATGCAGGCAGCAAGGAAAACGCCATCTACGTACAGTCCGTCGCGGACCTGACCGGGCTTGGTCAGATCAGCGGGAACCGGTATACCGGCGTCGTAGAAACGCAGAAAACAGAAAAGATCAACCCGGACAGCGAGAAAAAAATCGCAAAGCTTTATGTCGCTGAAGGCGATACTGTAGAGAAGGATGATCCGCTCTTCACGTACGATACGGCCAGCATCAAGCTGGATATCGAATCCAAGCAGCTGGAGATCGAACGCGATGAATTGACCATCGAAAATGACACGGCCAGCATCGAGCAGCTGAACAAGGATATGGAAAAAGCCAATGCTTCCGATAAGCTGGCCTATAATGCCCAGATCCAGGAACTGCAGGCTGAGATCGCCAATGCAGAGTACGAGATCAAGACCAAAAAGAACGAGATCAAAGGTCTGAAGGCGACCCTGAAAAATTCCAAAGTACTGGCGCCGATCACCGGTACGGTCACCTATGTGGGAGATCCGCAGAATCCATCCGCCGGCTACAATCCCGACGGCAGCGAAACGGCGTTCATCACCATTCTTGCTGATGGCGATCTGCGCATCAAGGGCACGGTCAGCGAACAGAGCATCTACAATATCAGTGAGGGGATGCCTGTCCTCATCCGTTCCCGCATCGACGATACCCGCACCTGGACCGGTACGGTGACCGCCATCGAGACCCAGTCGGAAAGCAGCACCGAAATGTATTATGGAGAAGGCGAACGCGCTTCCAAGTATCCTTTCTACGTCGATCTGGATACGACCGAAGGCTTGCTGTTGGGTCAGCACGTGCTGATCGAGCCCGGCATGGGCGAGACGCGCACCGGCATGTGGCTGTCTTCCGGGTGGTTGATCCAGGAAGAAGAAAGCTCCTATGTATGGGCAGCCCGCGAAAACGGCAAACTCGAGAAACGCCGCGTCGTTCTGGGCGATTATGACCCGGATCTGGATGAATGGCAGATCACCGATGGTCTGGACGCGGCCGATTATATCGCCTGGCCTTCCCCGGATTGTGCAGAAGGTGCCGCTACCACTACAGAATACGTCTTCAGCGAGGACGAAATGGTCGATCCGGGCATGAACGGTGAGGACGGCGGTATGGTCGATCCCGGCATGAACGGTGACGACGGCGGCATGGTCGATCCCGACATGCCGGAAGGTGAAAACGGCGGCATGACGGAGGAATTCGAGGGCGATGTCGTGACGGACAAAGCGGAACCGGAGGGCTGACCATGATCGTAGACCTTCGAAAAATCAACAAAACATACGTACATGGAAAACTGGAAGTCCCGGTGCTCCATGATATCGATCTGACGGTCGATGAGGGTGAATATGTATCCATCATGGGACCGTCCGGATCCGGCAAGTCTACTTTAATGAATATCATCGGTTGCCTGGACGAGCCTACATCCGGCACCTATATCCTGAACGGTACGGACGTCAACGGTCTGAGCGATGCGAAACTCTCCAAGCTGCGCAACCGTACCATCGGTTTTGTTTTCCAGAATTTCAATCTTCTGCCGCGCGAATCGGCGCTTGAAAACGTAGCTCTGCCCATGCTCTACGCCGGCGTTCGCAAAAGGGAACGCATGCGCCGCGCCAAGGAAGCTCTGGAGCAGGTCGGTCTGGGCGACCGCATCCACTTCAAGCCGACACAGCTGTCCGGCGGACAGAAACAGCGTGTGGCCATCGCCCGCGCCATGATCCTGCAGCCGGCGCTCCTGCTGGCCGATGAGCCGACCGGTGCTTTGGACACCGCTTCCGGCGAACAGGTCATGAGCCTGTTCCAGGCGCTCAACGATCAAGGCGTGACCGTCGTCATGATCACGCACGAGCCGGACATCGCGGCGCACGCCAAGCGCCAATTGATGATCCGTGACGGTCGTTTCGTGCATCCTGAGGAACTGCATGAAAGGAGGAACAGCAATGGCTAAGTGGAAAAAACGCCTGATCGCGGGCATCCTGACACTGGCCTTGTTAGGCGGGCTCGGCACCGGCGGATATTATATCTGGAAAGGCAACCACACGGAAGTCATCGAAGTCTTTCCCGTGGCCAATGTTTCCGAACAGTACTGGGGCGACAACACCTCTGTAAGCGGCAACATCTCCTCCGGCAAAGAACAAAGCGTCGAACTGCGCGAAGGTTTGATCGATCACATCAATGTCAAAGAGGGCGACGCTGTCAGCAAGGGCGACGTTCTCCTGGTCTATGATACCACTTCTTTCCAGCTTGTACTGCAATCCGACGAAGCCCGCATCGCGGTCATGGAAAGCACGATCGAGCGCAAAAAAGAAGAGATCACGAAGTATTATACTCTGAAACCCTCGGAATGGGCACCGGAGCCCACCGAGAAGACCATCGACCACGGCGCTCTGAAATTCACGAAATCGACGATCGATGTGGGTACCAAATCCCTTCCGGACGGCGCCTATGGCCTGCTCTTCCGGATCCAGCCCGGCATCAAGGTCACTTCCGATTTCCTCAAATGGCTGCGAAAAAGCGGCAAGACCGCTGAGATCCAGCTGTATGAGGGGGATACCATGTTCGGCAGTTATATCCTGGACGGCAGCCAGCTGCCGCAGCCCGAGACCCGTATCATCGACGATGGGGAGCCGGATGATTCTTCCGATGACTCCTCCGATGATTCTTCTGGAGATGATTCCTCCGGGGATGATTCCTCCGGGGATGATTCTTCCGGGGACGATTCCTCCGGGGACGATTCTTCCGGTGATGACTCTTCCGATGACTCCTCCGAGGAATCTTCCGAGCCGGAATCCGAACCAGATGATTCTTCCGATGAAAGCTCCGAAGAAACTACGCCTCCTGAAGGAGTCGGTGCAGGCACACGCTTCGGCAAGATGCAGACGATCACCATCGATCCTCTCGATGATGACTGGGATCCCTTCGAAGGTCTGACCTTCACCGGCGACGGTGTCATGCTGGACATGAACGTGCGTAAGCACAATTTCGGTCAGCTCATCACCTGCACGCCCATGACCTACGAGCGTTACGAGACCATCTACATCGATAATTTCCCGGAAGACCCCGGTGAAAACTACATGTATTCCCGCAAACAGCTGGCAGAAATGGCGGAAGAAGCCGAAAAAGACCTGGTCGGACTGCAGTTGGATCTGCGGGAACTCAACCTGACTTACGAGAAAGATAAGCTCATCGGTAAGACCGGTGAAGTCAAAGCCGAGATCGATGGTACTATCACACAGTTGGGCGATCCTTCCGCGCTGAGCACCGGCGAGACATTGATGACCGTCAAAGGTAACGAGAACTATACGCTGACCCTATACATCAGCGAAATGCGACTCTCCACCATGCAGCCCGGCATGCAGGTCAACGCGTTCTCTTATGAAAGCGGCAACGCCTTCACCGCGACGATCGATGAGATCGGTACGACACCGTTGGAAGGCTCTTACGGTTGGAATGAGAACCCGAACAATTCCTACTTCCCGGTCTATGCCAAGGTGGATGATCCCGAGATCCAGATGTCCATCGGAGAATACTGCGAGGTCACACTGCCGCAGACGAGTGAATCCGGTGTCATCGGGTTCTTCATCCCGCGCTTCTGCATCCGCAAAGATGATTCCGGATCCTACGTCATGAAGACCGATGAAAACGGCCTGCTGAAGAAACAGTACGTCAAGACCGGCCGGATCCTCTGGGGCGAACAGATCGAGATCCTGGCAGGTATCAGTTCTGAAGACTATATTGCGTTCCCCTATGGGAAGACCGTGCGCGAAGGCGCTGCCACCAAACAGGTGGACTATCCGTCATATTAAGGAGGTGGCTCTATGATAGAAAATATCCGTCTTTCCCTGAAAGGTATCTGGAGCCATAAGATGCGCAGTTTCCTGACGATGCTCGGCATCATCATCGGTATAGCCGCGATCATCGCCATCGTCTCCACCATCAAAGGTACCAACGAGCAGATCAAAAACAACCTGATCGGTTCCGGAACGAACACCGTGACAGTTCAGCTGTACCGTGATAATTATCCTGCGGAATTCGCGTACGAACCGGCTCCGGAAGGGATACCGATCTTCACGGATGACATCCATGACCGTATCATCGGTTTCAGTGAGATCGAATCCGTGACCCTCGTCAACAAACGTGAATATGCTGACAGTGTGTATTATGGCAACACCAACCTCTCCTCCTCGATCCTGGGCGTCGACCAGTATTACTTCGATACCGCCGGCTACCAGATCATCAAAGGACGCGGCTTCTCCGAAAGCGATCTGAAGACCAGTAAGGCCTTTTGCATCGTCGATGAATCGATCAGCGCTTCCTTTGGCGGTGCAGAACCGGTCGGACAGGTGCTTGACATCATGGGGACCCCCTTCGTTGTCATAGGTGTGGTCAGCCAGAAAAGCACATTCGAACCTGTCATCAATTCGATCGAAGAGTACTACACTTATATGCAGAATTCCAACGGTGCGATCTTCATCCCCCAGCAGATGTGGCCGGTCATCTATCAGTATGATGAGCCGCAGGCCGTCATCGTGCGGGCGAAGAGCACCGATGATATGACGCAGGCAGGCAAGAAGACGCAGGAACTGCTGAACAAAATGCTGCCGAACACAGATACCTACAAGTATCAAAGCAACGACTTATCCGACGAAGCCGCGCAGATTCAGCAGCTGTCCAACTCGACCAACACCATGTTGGTCGGCATCGCTTCCATCTCACTGCTGGTCGGCGGTATCGGCGTCATGAACATCATGCTGGTGTCTGTAACAGAACGAACCCGTGAGATCGGCCTGAAAAAGGCCTTAGGCGCCCGCAAACGGCGGATCCTGGGACAGTTCCTGACAGAAGCTGCCATGCTCTCCCTGATCGGCGGTATCATCGGCATCGGGCTGGGCATCGGCCTCTCCCGCCTGATCTCCATTCTCGCGGGCGTACCGGTGGCCATCAGCATGCCCGCCATCGTGGTGGCCGTCGTCTTCTCCATGTTCGTCGGCATCGTTTTCGGCCTCGTCCCCTCCATCAAAGCCTCCAACCTCAACCCCATCGAAGCATTGGGGTACGAATAAATCCATATCATACAAAAGGACCGTTTTCTCTGCTTACAGAAGAAACGGTCCTTTTTTGATACCACTCATTTGCACAAAGAAAGACCCGCCTCGGAAAACCATGTTCTGAGGCGGGTCTTTCCAACTTCGTTTATGTTGGAAGAATTAGTTGGTGATGGTAAGCTCGGTCTCTTTGTCGAAGATGTGGATGTGGGCCGGGTCGAACGCCAGTTTCAGGCGGTCACCAGCTTTGATCTGCTGACGAGCGGAGACGGTAGCGACGATGTTGTCATCATCACCGATGATCAGGTACAGATGCATGTCGGCACCCAGAAGTTCGGTAACGTTGACATCAGCGGTAACGACATCCTGCGGGAAGCGAGCGATAGAGGTCTCGGTCGCATGGATATCTTCAGGACGGATACCAAGGATGACTTCCTTGCCGATGTAGCCGCCATCGACCAGTTTCTGAGCCTTCTCAGCCGGAAGAAGGACCTTCTGACCGGAGAATGCCAGATATACATCATTGCCTTCCTTCTGCGCAACAGCGTCGATGAAGTTCATCTGCGGGGAGCCGATGAAACCGGCAACGAACAGATTGTCAGGCTCGTTGTACAGGGTGATCGGGGAAGCGACCTGCTGCATGATACCATCCTTCATAACGACGATGCGGGTACCAAGGGTCATAGCCTCGACCTGGTCATGAGTAACATAGATGATGGTAGCCTTCAGACGCTGATGCAGTTTCGCGATCTCAACACGCATCTGAACACGCAGCTTAGCATCCAGGTTGGACAGAGGTTCGTCCATCAGGAAGACCTTCGGCTCACGAACGATAGCACGTCCCATAGCGACACGCTGTCTCTGACCACCGGACAGAGCCTTCGGTTTACGATCCAGCAGGTGCTCGATCTCAAGGATCTTAGCGGCTTCTTTAACGCGCTGCTCGATCTCAGCCTTCGGAGTCTTGCGGAGCTTCAGACCAAAAGCCATGTTATCATAAACGGTCATATGCGGATACAGAGCATAGTTCTGGAAAACCATCGCGATATCACGATCCTTCGGAGCTACATCGTTCATCAGTTTGTCGCCGATGTACAGTTCGCCTTCGGTGATCTCTTCCAGACCAGCGATCATACGCAGGGTGGTGGACTTACCGCAGCCAGAGGGGCCAACGAAGATGATGAACTCCTGATCTGCAATATCCAGATTGAAGTCATTAACAGCGGTGATACCGTTGCCGTACGTCTTCTTGATGTTTTTCAACTGTAAACTTGCCATTTTATTTCCTCCTTAAATGAGATGCATTTTGCTTGGTATTATAATACATGATTCCAAGGCGAATTGCTATTGGACGTTTCAACAAACTTATCTTCACAATTTTGTTGAAAATGTCTCGTGACGAATTTTTTCTCCAAATGCTGTTGTTTTTTGTTGATTTTTTTGTCTATTCCACCGATTCAATAAACCCTTCGCCAAGAACTTCGCGTGCATCGTGGATGATCATGAAAGCTTTTGGGTCGATCGAATGGACGATCTGTTTGATCTTGACCGATTCTTTGGAGGATGATGTGCATAAAAGTACAAGTTTATCAGTGCTCGTATACATGCCGCGCCCGTTCAGGCCGGTCACGCCGCGGTCGATCTTCTGCAGGATCGCATCCGCGATCTCCTGCCCATGATCAGAGATGATATAGATCGCTTTACTGTAATGGAAGCCGTCAACAACACGGTCTGAGACCGCTGTCGTGATATAGACCGCGATCAGCGCGTACATCGCTGTCTCCAGGCCAAAGACCAGAACACCACCGCATACGATGAGCCCATCAATGATCAGCAGGAAATTCGAGACGGAAAAATGCGGGACATAGTGCTGCACGATGGCTGCGATCATATCCGAACCGCCAGTCGTCGCCTGTGTGGTAAAGACGAGGCCCAGGCCGATACCGCTCAGGACACCGCCATAAATGGCAGCCAGCAGGATGTTGCCGCTGTAGGTGATATGCTCAAAGAGATACAGGAATCCGGACAAAGAAACGGTGGCCAGCGCGGTCCGCGCGATATACCGGCGTCCTTTCACGATCCATGCCACCACCAGGATCGGGATGTTGATCACAAGGTTGGTGATGGACAGCGAAATGCCGATCCCCCAGACTCTGCGGGTGATATCCCTGATAATGATACCGATACCGGTGATGCCTCCGGTGACGATATTGGACGGGGCCAGGAAAATGTCCAAACCCAGCGCCAGCAGCATAGATCCCAAAAGGATCTTCAGAACGCTCATCCAATTGATCTTTCCCTTGGCTTTTGCCCTATCTCTCTTTTTCATACAAATTTCGCTCCTGTGTTTTTCTACGGCGTACAGTTTAGCATAGATCAAGCAAAAAGTAAAGGCCCTTCCGGAAGGGGAAGGACCTTAGAGGATATGGTTGGATCTTTACTTTTTACCACTCCAGCTTCTCCAGCGTGCACAGCTGAGCGATGGATTTTCTGATCTCCGCGCGCAGCGGCAGGACGGAAGACGGGCTGACGGATAGCTCATCGATGCCGATGGCCAGGAAGGTGGGCAGCAGGCTGGTATCCGCGCCCAGTTCGCCGCAGATGCCGACCCAGATGCCGTTCTCGTGTGCGGCGTCCGCGGTCATCTTCAGAGCACGAAGGACCGCCGGATGATGCGGATCGAAGAACTTGCCCAAGTCGTTCGCCTGACGGTCGCACGCCAGTGTGTACTGCGTCAGATCGTTGGTGCCGACGGAGAAGAAATCGACCTCTTTGGCCAGGTTGGAAGCCATGAAGACGGAAGCCGGCGTCTCGATCATGATACCGATCTCGGTGTTCGGATCGAAGGGGATGCCCTCTTTCTTCAGTTCTTCCATGACAGCGGCACAAGCACGTTTGCATTCGCGCACTTCCCAAACAGAAGTGATCATCGGGAACATGATCGCAACTTTACCGAAGGCAGAAGCACGGTACAGCGCACGCAGCTGCGTACGGAAGACTTCCGGACGGTTCAGGCAGATACGGATCGCGCGAACACCCAAGGCCGGATTCTCTTCCTTCTGCATATTGAAATACGGAACCTGTTTATCCGCACCGATATCCAGCGTACGGATGATGACGCGCTTGCCGTCCATGGCAGCAGCAACGGCCTTGTAAGCTTCAAACTGCTCGTCCTCGGTCGGATAATCGTCGGACTTCAGATACAGGAATTCTGAACGGAACAGGCCGATGCCCTGACCGTCATTACTGAGAACGGCGGCAACGTCATCCGGAGAACCGATGTTGCAGTACAGCTTGATCTTCCGGCCGTCCAGCGTGATGTCTTCCTGTCCGCGCATGGTCTCCATGAGCTTCTTCATTTCCTGCTGTTTCTCGAACTTGTCTTTCAGCGCCTGCTGGGTCAGCTCGTCCGGATCCAGGATGACCTGACCGGTCTCGCCGTCGACATAGGCTTCACGCCCTTGATAGGCCTCAGTCAGATCCGCACCGGCGCCGCAGATCGCAGGGATGCCCATAGTGCGTGCCAGGATCGCGGTATGGCCGTTGCTGGAGCCTTCACGCAGAACAAAGCCGGCGATCTTGGTCTTGTCCAGCTGCAGCGTCTCGGAAGGCGCCAGATCATCAGCCGCCAAAATGACAGGAACGTCGGAATCGATTCCGCCGTCCACAACGCCCATCAGGTTGTTCAGGATGCGCTGCGATACGTCACGGATGTCCGCCGCGCGGGCCTGCATATAAGCATCGTCCATAGCGGCAAACATGGCGGCAAACTGCTCGCCTGCCTGCAGGACGGCATATTCGGCATTACAGTTCTCTTCCTCAAACATCTCATCGATGCACTCGACGAAGTCGTCGTCCTCGACGAACATGGCGTGAGTCTCGAACAGGATCGCGCTCTCATCGCCGGCCTCTTCTCTAGCCTTTTCCGCCAACGCTTCCAGCTGTTCGATGGAGCGGGCCTTGGCCTCTTCCAGACGCGCCTTCTCCGCATCGATATCATCTACCTCGATCTGAACGACCGTGGTATCAGGTTTTTTATAGAAGTACAGCGGTCCCTTGACAACGCCGCGGGAAACGCCTTTACCTTGGATCAGGATCATA
>JAILDJ010000028.1 GCA_024689505.1 Clostridiales bacterium | reverse complement strand
TAGTGCGCAGGCTGTCGTTGTATCATGGAATTATCAATTATCATCTTTTGAAATTCATTTAAGGAGGATTTTATTATGGCAGAGTATAGTCTGGAACAGGGAAGCGCGTTGATCCTTGGTTGCTCCGCGATCGGTGCAGGTATCGCTATGATCGCAGGTATGGGTCCTGGTATTGGTCAGGGTTTCGCCGCTGGTAAAGGTGCGGAAGGCGTCAGCCGTCAGCCCGCAGCGTCCGGTGACATCATGCGTACCATGCTTCTCGGTGCCGCCGTCGCAGAGACGACCGGTATCTACTCTCTGTTCATCGCGATCATGCTGGTCTTCGCGAATCCGCTGGTCTCGAGATATTTAAGCATTTTCGGGAAATAAGTAAGGAGGATCCAATATGGGTACAGCCTTGTTGCTGCGATCGATCCTCCTGTCTGAAGAATCCTACATCATCGATTTTGGCGTAGCTCCGATGCAGATCCTGTTCCATGCGATCATGGTACTGGTCCTGATCTTTGCGATCGCCAAACTTCTGATCAAACCTGTGCAGAACATGCTCCAGAAACGCCAGGATGCCATCCAGCAGTCGTTGGATAACGCGGCAGACCAGGCAAAGCAGGCAGAAGCCCTGCGTCTGGACTATGAAGAAAAGCTTGCGAACGCGTCCAAAGAGAAGGAAGCCATCCTGGAATTTGCATATGCATCCGCTAAGGAGAAGGAAAACCAGATCATCAAGGACGCCCGTGAGGAAGCGGACCGGATCCGTGACCGTGCGCGCCGTGACATCGATCAGGAGCGTGAAAAAGCGAAAGACGAGATCCAGCAGGAGTCCATCAGTCTGGCCGCGGCCATGACCGAGAAACTGCTGCACAGTTACGTCGATCAGGATGTAGCGGACCGCCTTGTGGAGGATGCGATCCATGGATTGGAGGAAGCAGAGTGGTCGAAATAGTTGCCGAAAGATACGCTAAAGCCCTGTTCGATGCGGCGCTGGACCAGAAACGTCTGGACGAAACGCTGAACGACAGCCGAACCGTACGCCGCGTGTTGGATGATAATCCGGACCTGGTACGGTTTCTTTCCATGCCGAACGTCGGAGTGGAGCAGAAACTGGACGCGGCAGCGCGCATCTTCCGTCAGTCGATCGGTGAACCCCTCATGGGTTTCCTGCACGTTCTTATCCGTGCGGATCGTACCGCGCACCTGCTGCAGGTGTTTGACGCTTTCGAAGATATGTACAGAGTCCATAACCGGCAGGCCGTTGCGGTCGTTACCTCGGCCAAAGAACTGTCAGCAGAAGAACTGGACAAGATCCGCGTGACCCTTGGCAAGGCCTCCGGCAAGGAGATCCTGCTGGAGAGTCAGGTCGACCCTTCTTTGATCGGAGGCGTCGTGGTGCGGCTCGACGACATGATCTACGATAATTCCATCAAGTCTCAGCTTTCCCGTCTGACCCGCCATCTGCGGGATGTACGGATCAGCTGAGTGTGAGATCAGAAAAGGTGGTGTGAGAACAGTTGAGTTTAAGACCTGAGGAAATCAGTTCCATAATCAAACAGGAGATCGAGCAGTATAAGAGCCCGGCTTCCCTGGACGAAGTCGGTACGATACTGGAAGTGGGCGATGGCATCGCCCGCATCTATGGACTGGAACGGGCCATGGCTGGCGAACTCTTGGAGTTCCCGGGCGAGGTCACGGGCATGGTCCTGAACCTGGAAGAAAACAATATCGGCGCGGTACTGCTCGGCCCCGATGACGAAATCAAAGAAGGTGATCTGGTCAAGCGGACGGGCCGCGTGGCGCAGGTCCCCGTCGGCGACGCCATGATCGGCCGCGTCGTCAATGCTCTGGGCCAGCCGATCGATGGAAAAGGCCCCATCGTTACTGATAAAAGCCGTCCCGTCGAACGTATCGCGCATGGCGTCCTGGAGCGTAAATCCGTTGACACGCCGTTGCAGACCGGCATCAAGGCGATCGATTCCATGATCCCGATCGGTCGCGGCCAGCGTGAATTGATCATCGGTGACCGTCAGACCGGCAAGACCGCCATCGCGGTCGACACCATCATCAACCAGCGCGGTCAGAACGTGCTGTGCATCTACGTGGCGATCGGCCAGAAAGCCTCGACCGTAGCGCAGCTGGTCCGTACGCTGGAAGAGCATGGCGCCATGGATTATACGACCGTCGTCGCGGCGACCGCCAGTGAGTTGGCACCGTTGCAGTACATCGCTCCGTATGCCGGCTGTGCGATCGGTGAAGAGTGGATGGAAGAGGGCAAGGATGTCCTGATCATCTACGACGATCTTTCCAAGCATGCGGTGGCGTATCGCGCCATGTCCCTGCTGCTGAAGCGCCCACCGGGACGTGAAGCATATCCGGGCGACGTCTTCTATCTGCATTCCCGTCTTCTGGAACGTGCATCCCGTCTGTCCGAGGATCTGGGCGGCGGTTCCCTTACCGCGCTGCCGATCATCGAGACCCAGGCCGGTGACGTTTCCGCTTATATTCCGACCAACGTCATTTCCATTACGGACGGCCAGATCTATCTGGAGACCAACCTCTTCAACCAAGGCGTACGTCCCGCTATCAACGCCGGTCTTAGCGTATCGCGTGTCGGCGGCTCCGCACAGACCAAGGCCATGAAGAGCACTTCGGCTTCTCTGCGTGTAGAACTGGCGCAGTACCGCGAACTGGAATCCTTCGCGCAGTTCGGTTCTGAACTGGATAAGGATACGCTGACCCGTCTGGAGCACGGCAAGCGCATCGTCGAGATCCTCAAGCAGCCGCAGTATCAGCCCATGTCCATGCAGGACCAGGTCATGATCCTGTATGCGACCACGCATCGTTTCCTCGAGGACGTGCCGGTGGATCGTCTGCTGGAGTTCGAGAGACAGTTCATTCCGTTCGCGGCGGAGCAGCATCCGAAGATCGCCCTGAACATCGCGAATGAGAAAAAACTGAGCGATGAAACAGCTACTGAGCTGGAGTTGGCCCTGTCGCAGTTTAAGGAGATCTTCATGGGAGGTAACGCCTGATGGCAACGACCCGGGAAATCCAGCTTAGGATCAAATCCGTCACCGGGACCCAGCAGATCACGAAAGCGATGAAGCTGGTGTCGACCGCTAAGCTGCAAAAGATCCGCGGCGTGCAGGAAGCGAACAAACCCTACTTTAGATCTGTGTACGAAACCATGTGTTCCATCATAGCCGCGTCGGAAGACTGCGTGCGCAACTCGGCCCTGCTCAATGACGATATCAAGGCCGATGGGAAAGCCGCGTATCTTCTGATCACCGGCGACCGTGGACTGGCCGGCGGCTACAATGCCAACATCTGCCGCCTGCTCGAAAGAAGCATCGAAGACAAGGAAAAAGCTTTGATCGTCACCGTCGGCAAGCGCGGCCGCGAGTATTTCACCCGCCGCGGCTACCAGATGGGCGAGCACTTCGAGATCAGGAGCAGTCTGCCGAACTACAACGAGGTCAGCCGGATCGTAGACAGTTTCACAGCGCTGAAGACCGAAGGTACGGTCGATACGCTGTACGTAGTATATACGGCATTTATCAACACGATCAGTCAGAAGCCGACGATCCTCAAGCTCCTGCCCATCTCCACCGAGGAGATCCCGGAGCCGGAGGACAAGTCGAAGATGAGCATGATGAATTACGAGCCGGACGAAGACGAAGTACTGAAATACATCGTACCGAAGTACATCAGCGGCGTCGTATTCGGTTCGCTGGCCGAATCTTTTGCCAGTGAGGAAGGCGCCCGCATGACGGCGATGGATTCCGCGACAGACAACGCGGAGGAGATCGTGCAGCATCTGACGCTCCAGTACAACCGGGCCAGACAGGGCCACATCACGCAGGAACTGACCGAGATCGTCAACGGCGCTGCCGCTCTTGAGCAATAGCCGTGATCAGTATATGAAGGAGGGAAAGACGCATGCCTGACAACGCCATGCGCGGCAAGATCGTACAGATCATCGGAGCCGTATTAGATATACAATTCAGCGCCGGACACCTGCCGGCCCTGTACAATGCTATTGAGATCCCCAAGCCGGATGGGAGCAAGCTGACCGTTGAGGTCGCCCAGCACCCCGGCAACTATATCGTACGCTGCATCTCCATGGGTTCCACCGACGGCCTGGTCCGCGGTATGGACGCTTTCGATACCGGCAGCCCCATCGCTGTACCGGTCGGCACGAAGACACTGGGACGCCTGTTCAATGTCCTGGGCGAGCCGATCGATGGCGGCGACCGTCTGGCGGAAGAGGAGCATTGGTCCATCCACCGCAGCTCCCCGGCATATGTAGAACAGTCCACCGATACCGAGATCCTTGAGACCGGCATCAAGGTCGTTGACCTTCTGTGCCCCTATTCCAAGGGCGGTAAGATCGGCCTGTTCGGCGGCGCGGGCGTCGGCAAGACGGTCCTGATCATGGAACTGATCCGCAACATCGCCACGGAGCATGGCGGATTCTCCGTCTTTACCGGTGTCGGCGAGCGTACCCGTGAAGGCAACGACCTGTATTTCGAAATGAAGGAATCCGGCGTCATCGACAAGACCACCCTGGTCTTCGGTCAGATGAACGAACCCCCGGGAGCCCGTATGCGCGTCGGTCTGACCGGCCTGACCATGGCGGAATATTTCCGCGATCAGAGCGGACAGGACGTCCTTCTGTTCATCGACAACATCTTCCGTTTCATCCAGGCGGGTTCCGAAGTGTCCGCTCTGCTGGGCCGCATGCCGTCCGCCGTTGGCTATCAGCCGACACTGGCGAACGAAGTCGGCGCGCTGCAGGAGCGCATCACTTCCACCGACAAGGGTTCCATCACGTCCATCCAGGCGGTCTACGTACCGGCGGATGACCTGACCGACCCGGCGCCTGCGACCACATTCGCGCATCTGGACGCGACCACCGTTCTGTCCCGTTCCATCGTTGAGCTGGGCATCTACCCGGCGGTCGATCCGCTGGCTTCCACATCCCGTGTTCTTGATCCGAAGATCATCGGCGAGGAGCATTACAATACGGCCCGCGAAGTCCAGGCTATGCTGCAGCGGTACAACGAACTGCAGGATATCATCGCCATCCTGGGTATGGACGAACTTTCCGAGGACGACAAGCTGACCGTCAACCGTGCCCGTAAGGTCCAGCGTTTCCTGTCCCAGCCGTTCTACGTTGCCGAGAACTTCACCGGCAAACCAGGCGTGTATGTACCGCTGTCCGAGACGATCCGCGGTTTCCGCGAGATCCTGGACGGCAAACATGATGAGATCCCGGAGAGTTATTTCCTGACAGCCGGCACGATCGATGAAGTCGTAAAGCGTTATACGGACGAAAATTAAAAGGAGCGTGCCATGGCGGAAACGTTTGAACTGAAGATCATTACGCCGGAGCGCATCATGTATACGAATCCGGTCAGCCGCGTGATCTTCCGGACGACGGAAGGTGAAATGGCTGTCCTGAAAGGGCATATCCCGCTGACGGCCGTCATCGAGTCCTGCGTTTTCCATGCGTTGATCATCGACGATAGTGGTAAAGAGCATGATCTGAAAATGGCGGTCCATGAGGGATTCGTCGAAGTCATGCCGGACAGAGTCACGCTGCTGACGGAAGCGGCGGAATGGCCGGAGGAGATCGATCCGGACCGTGCGGAGCGTGCAAGAGATCGTGCCCGCGGCCGTTTGGATTCTCATGCGCCGGATACCGATATGCGCAGAGCGGAACTGGCACTGCGCCGGTCGCTGGTCCGTCTGGAAGCGATCCGGAAATAAAGCCAAAGTACCGCGGCTCTTTTGGGACCGCGGGACTTTTCATTCCTGTAAATCGACATAAGAAAGGGGGAGATCGGTCTGTATTCCATATCCATCAAAGATCTGAGCGAACGGTTCAATCTGGAAAACCTGACGCCGGAACTGGATCTGACGGGAAAAGTGATCGCAAGCCGGGAGATCAACCGTCCGGCATTGCAGTTGGCGGGCTATTACGAGCATTTTGACTCAGACCGCGTGCAGTTGATCGGGCAGGTCGAGCACTCCTACCTTATGTCCTTGACGCTCGCGAAGCGCCGCCGCGTCTGGAAGAGCCTGCTCATGACACAGCCCCCGTGCCTGATCATCTGTCGTGGGCTCACGCCGTACCAGGAGCCAAATACCCTGAGTGTTGCTGTAGAGTGCGGCGTCCCGATCTTCCGTACGAAGGCGGCTACGACGGATTTCATGGCTGAGCTGATGCGTTATCTGAGTTATGAACTGGCACCACGCATCACGATGCACGGAGTCCTGGTCGATATCTATGGTGAAGGAGTCCTGATCCTGGGAGAGAGCGGCATAGGAAAAAGTGAGGCTGCACTGGAACTGATCCGCCGCGGACACCGCCTGGTCGCGGACGATGTGGTGGAGATCAAACGTATCTCCGACGTGGAACTTTTGGGTTACGGCCCGGAAGTGATCCGTCATTTCATCGAACTGCGCGGTATCGGTATCATGGACGCGCGTCAATTGTATGGCGTTGAAGCCATCAAAACAGAGCAGACCATAGACATGGTCATCAATCTGGAACTGTGGAACCCCGATAAGCAGTATGATCGCCTGGGCCTGAATGAACGGACCATGAGCATCCTTGGCAATCCGGTCGTCTGCTATAACATCCCCATCCGGCCGGGCCGCAATCTGGCGGTCATCGCGGAGACGGCGGCCATCAACCACCGTCAGAAGAAGATGGGATACAACGCGGCGGAAGCGCTCAATCACCGCGTCATGGGCAATATCGCACGCCGCAGGCGTGAGAAAGATAACAATGAGTGATTAAGGAGGCATATTATGATCTATGCAGGTATCGATCTGGGCGGCACCACGATCAAAGGAGCACTGGTTAGCGAGAATGGTGAGATCCTGATCCAGAAAGCGATCCCCACCGGCGGAGAACGTCCGCATGTGGAAGTCGTTACAGACATGGCCAATCTGATCCTTGAACTGATGAGCACCTATGGCTGCGATCCTGAAGAAGTCGCTGCCGTCGGCGTAGGTTCTCCCGGTTCGATCGATCCGGAAAACGGAGTCGTCGTAGAGGCCAACAATTTCGCCGATTTCCGCAACGTCCCCGTGCGTGAGATCATGTACGGCATCCTGGATAAACCGATCTACGTCGACAATGACGCGAATGTCGCTGCGCTTGGCGAGAGTATGTTCGGAGCTGGAGAAGGTCAGAAGAACTGCGTCCTCTGCACCCTGGGCACCGGCCTGGGCGGCGGTGTGGTCATCGATGGCAAGATCTTCTCGGGCGCCTATCATGGCGGCACTGAGCTGGGTCACACAGTTATCGTGGCCGATGGCGAGCAGTGCACCTGCGGCCGTAAGGGCTGCTGGGAAGCCTACAGTTCCGCAACGGCGATCATCCGTGAAGCACGCAAGGCGGCCGAGGCCGATCCGGAGTCCAAGATCCATGAAGTCTGCGGCGGCGATCTGAGCAAACTGAATGCCAAGATGGTCTTCGACGCAGCCGACATGGGAGATGCTTCCGCGATCCGCGTCAAGGACGATTATATCAAGTATCTGGGCCTCGGCCTCACCAATATGATCAATATCTTCCAGCCGGAAGTCATGATGATCGGCGGCGGCGTATGCGCGCAGGGCGAGAAACTGCTCAGCCCGCTGCGTAAGATCCTGGATCGGGAAGTTTTCGCCGGCCAGTTCTACAAGATCAAATTCAGAACAGCGACCCTGGGCAATGATGCTGGTGTCATCGGCGCTGCCATGCTGGGCAAGATCAACGAATGATGAGTCTTTTGACAGAAAAGCTGCGGGCGGTCCTTCCAGAGGAGCGTATCCTTGTGGATGAACCGCTTGCGGCGCATACCACATTCCGCATCGGAGGCCCGGCCGACTGCTTCTGTACGATCGAAAGCATCGAAGAGCTGCAGAACGCCATCCATGTGGCCCAGGAGCTCAAGATCCCGTGGTTCATCCTTGGCCGTGGCAGCAATCTGCTGGTCTCGGATGAGGGCTACCGAGGTCTGATCCTGCATATCGGCCGCGGTTTTGAACAGGTGCGCATCGAAGGAGAAATGGTCACGGCGCAGAGCGGTATCAGCCTGAGCGCGTTAGGCCGCATCGTGCTGGAACACAGCCTGGACGGTTTTAGTTTTGCTGCCGGGATCCCGGGATCTCTGGGTGGCGCGGTATATATGAATGCCGGCGCCTACGGTGGTGAAATGAAGGATATCCTGGTGTCTGCCCTCGTTATGGATCCGGAGGGCCGCTGTTTCATCCTGTCCAATGAGGAGATGGAACTGGGTTACCGGGAGAGCATTTTCCAGCATCGGGACTGGATCGTTCTGGAAGCGACGTTGAAACTCACGCCAGGCGACCGGGACAAGATAGAAGCGGATATGAAGGATCTGATGCAGCGGCGTTCCTCCAAGCAACCGTTGGAGTATCCCAGCGCAGGCAGTGTGTTCAAACGCCCGCCCGGACATTTCGCCGGCGGCCTCATTGAGGAAGCGGGATTGAAAGGCTGCCAGATCGGCGGTGCCAGGATCTCCGAAAAGCATGCAGGTTTCATCATCAATGCGGGAGAGGCGACGGCTGCAGACGTGGTGGCGTTGGTCCGCCATGCGCAGGACGTCGTGGAACAGCAGTCCGGCGTCCGTCTGGAGCCGGAACTGAAGATCCTGAAAGATGAATGTCTGATCCGGCTGTAAAACAAGCGCCTTCGGAGGTTTTGGTCCTATGTCTTTTTCCGGAGATGTGAAGCGGGAACTGTTGGAACATGTGGGGTCCGCCAGGCATTGCCTGATCGCTGAGTTATCAGCCTTGATCTGCGCCTGCGGCCGCGTGTCGCTGGAACCTCCCATGCTGGAGATCCACACGGAAAACGAAGTCCCATATAAAAAAGCCTTAACTTTACTGCAGAAGGCATTCAATCTGAAGTCCCTCGAGGAACAACATGTGGAGGGCGGCGGTTGGAGCCTGAGGATCACACTAGCGCCGGAGATCTACACCGTGCTTTCCGCCTGCGGTCTGGTGCAGCGGACGGCGGACGGCTGGATGCTGGAGACCGCGCCGGAAGAGCGTATCACCGAGCGATCCTGCTGCCGCAGAGCCTATATCCGCGGCGCCTTCCTGGGCAGCGGTTCGATCAACGATCCGAACAAAAACTATCATCTGGAATTCGTTCTGGAGCAGAAAGCAAAGGCAGAAAAAGTCCAACGATTGTTAGGAGAATTCGGGGTCGAGGCACACGTCCTCATCCGCAGACGATTCTCCAAAGATATTTACGTTACATACTTAAAAGACGGCTCGCAGATCGCGGATGTACTCAACATCATGGGCAGCCACGCGAGTCTGCTGCGGTTCGAGGATATCCGGGTCGTCAAGGACGTGCGCAACCAGATCAACCGCCAGGTCAATTGTGAAGCGGCGAATCTGGACCGCATCGTCAGCGCGGCGGTCCGTCAGACGGAGGACATCCGGCTGATCGAGGAGCGCCTCGGACTGGATACGCTGCCCAAAGGTCTCAGGGAGGTCGCCGAAGCGCGGCTTGCCGCTCCGGACGCCAGCCTGATGGATATCAGTGTCCAGCTCGGTATCGGAAAATCCGGCGTCAACCACCGGTTCCGCAAACTGTTGGAGATCGCCGACAGTCTACGGCAAAGCAAGTCATAAGAATCATTTGGAGGCACGATCATGATCGAAAAGAATGTAAAAGTCAAACTGCAGGAAGGTATGGAGGCGGCTGCGCTTCTGGTGCAGACAGCCTGCCAGTACAAGAGCAACATCCAGATCCTTGCTGATGAGAAGACCGTCAACGCCAAGAGTATCATGGGCGTCATGATGCTCAGCATGGTCGAGGATGAGATGGTCACCATCGCGGCCGAAGGCGAAGATGAAGCGGAAGCCATCGAAGGCATCACCGCTGTTTTGTCCAGTAAATAAACGGAGGAAGAAACCATGAACATCGCACAATGGAAACAGCGCCTGGAAAGCGAAGCCGGCGCTAGGTTACTGACACGCTTATACGGAGCGGAAGCGGTAGCGGCTCAGACGGAGCGCTATGAGACCCTTTTGGATCAGTTTGCTTCAGATTTTGGAGACCAGGATGTTTCCATGTTTACTTCACCCGGACGTTCTGAGATCGGCGGCAACCATACGGACCATAACAATGGCCGGGTCCTGGCCGCCAGCATCAACCTGGACTGCGTCGGTGTAGCCGCGAAAACGGAAGAACCGGTCCTCGAATTCGTCAGCGTCACCTATGATCAGCGCATTCGCATCGATCTCCATGACATCGACTATAAAGAGGGGGAGACCGGTACCCTGCCTCTGGTCAAGGGCATGCTGAAGGGCTTTCTGGAAATGGGCCTCAAGATCGGCGGTTTCAAAGCCTATATCACCAGCAACGTCATCAGCGCGGCGGGCATCAGCTCTTCCGCTGCCTTTGAGATGCTGATCTGCTCCATGCTCAACGCGTTCTATAACGACGGCGCCATGGACGTGACTTCCTATGCACATATCGGCCGCTATGCCGAGAACAATTACTGGCTGAAGGCCTCCGGTCTGCTGGACCAGATGGCCTGCGCGGTGGGCGGTCTGATCACCATCGACTTCAAAGATCCGAAACAGCCGGTCGTGGAACCTGTCGCTTTTGATTTCGCGAGCCAGCACTATGATCTGATGATCGTCAATACAGGCAAGGGCCATGCGGACCTGTCTGCTGAATATTCCTCCGTCCCCGCCGAGATGAAGGCTGTGGCACAGTTCTTTGGTAAAGAAGTCCTGCGTGAGGTAGACCCGCAGCAGTTGGCGGACAACCTGGCCGCTGTCCGCGCGAAGACGGGTGACCGTGCTGTCATGCGCGCGCTGCACTTCTTCTATGAGAACGAGCGTGTCCTGGACGAAGTCGAAGCTCTGAAAAACAATGATTTCCAGAAGTTCCTGACCCTGATCACCGAATCCGGCAATTCTTCCTGGAAGTGGCTGCAGAACTGCTACTACGGTGCGGAAGAGCAGGGCATCACCGTGGCGCTGGCCTATACGGAGCTGTTCCTGCGCGCGAAGGGCGTAGGCGCCTGCCGCGTCCATGGCGGCGGTTTCGCAGGCGTCATCATGGCGATGATCCCCTCTGAACTGGGTGCAGAATATACTGCTTACATGGAAGGCCTCCTGGGCGAAGGCAACGTATATCGTATGAGCATCCGTCCCATCGGTGCGGTCTGCCTGGATGGCATGCTGTAAGCCTTAAGATCGTATCATTTGAAGGATCGTGGCACGACGAAAAGTCGTGCGCGATCCTTTTCTTTTTTTGGGAAATACGGTTTACACTCCTGTGGTTTTGTGGTAAAATCAAAGAAATACAACCAGAAACAACAAAAAACAATTATATAGGAGGAACAAATCATCATGAGCGCTTATCTGGCATTTGATTACGGAGCATCGTCAGGACGGTTGATGCTCTGTACATATGACGAGGCCGCGAAGACCATCGACATGAAGGAGATCCATCGTTTCCCGAACGATCCGGTCTGGATGGCAGGCCACTTTTACTGGGACTTCCCGCGTCTGTTCCACGAAATGAAACAGGGCCTGAAGAAGGTCGCGCAGCTGGGCATCACGGTGGATGGCATCGGTATCGATACCTGGGGCGTCGACTATGGCTATCTGGATGCTGCCGGTCAGCTCATCTCCAACCCGTTCTGCTATCGTGATCCGAAGAACGATCAGGGCATGCGTGAGATGGACGAGGTCCACGACTTTGCCGAGTTCTACAAGATCGCCGGTCTGCAGAAGATGGATTTCAACACCGCCTACCAGCTGTACTACGATGTGAAGCATCGTCCGTACGTGGTCGAGGCAGCCGAGACGTTCCTGTTCATGCCGGACTTGTTCGCCTACATGCTGACGGGTGAAAAGGTCTGCGAATATACCATCGCTTCCACTTCACAGCTGCTGGACGCGAAGAAACGCGACTGGTCCCCAGAGATCATGGATATGGTCGGCATCCCCCGGCGCCTGTTCCCGCAGCTGGTCGAGCCCGGCACGGTCATCGGTACGTTGAGCCCTGCAGTACAGGAAGAGACGGGTATGGGTGCGGTCCCGGTCATCGCGGTGGGCTGCCACGACACGGCCTCCGCTGTCTGCGGCGCGCCGATCGAGTCCGAGAACAGCGTCTTCATGAGCAGCGGCACGTGGTCCCTGATCGGTATGGAGATCCAGGAGCCCATCATCAACGAGACTTCTCTTGCCTATAACTTCACCAACGAGGGCGGTGTGGAGCATACCATTCGCTTCCTGAAGAACATCACCGGTCTGTGGATCATCCAGAACCTCAAGAAGAAATGGAACCAGACCATGCCGGAGATCGGTTATCCGGACATCATCCAGGCGGCCAAAGAAGCGGAGCGCAACGATTTCATGATCGATCCGGACGATCCGCGTTTCTCCGCGCCGATGGACATGGTCAAGGCCGTGCAGAGCTACTGCGAAGAGCATGGCCAGGGCACACCGGAGACCATGGGCGAGATCGCGATCGCGGCCTACAACGGCCTGGGTGAAAAGTATCGCCAGAACGTAGAGGCCATCGAGACCATGACCGGCAAGACCGTCGATGTGATCAACATGGTGGGCGGCGGTACGCAGGACAAGTTCCTGTGTCAGATGACGGCCTCCCGTACCGGCAAGAAAGTGCTGGCAGGCCCCATCGAGGCGGCAGTCGTGGGTTCCGTATTGATGCAGATGAAGGCGACAGGACAGTTGACTTCCCTGACCGAAGGACGAGAGATCGTCAAGCGCTCCTTCCCCATCGAAGTCTTCGAATAAGCAGTAAAGGAAGTAAATATGCTGGCAATAGACCGTAGAAATGACATCATGGAGCAGATCCGGCAGGAAGGCTCCGTACGCGTGATCGATCTGAGTGCCAAATATGACGTCACCGAAGAGACCATCCGAAGAGATCTGGAAAAACTGGAGAACGAAGGGCTCGTGACCCGTACCTACGGCGGAGCGGTCCTCAACAAAGGAACCAAGGAAGATCTTTCAATCAACATCCGTGAAGCAAGCAACCAGGAGGGCAAGAACCGGATCGCCCGTAAGATCTGTGAGTTGATCCACGATGGAGAATCACTGATGCTGGACGCGAGCACCTCCACCATGTTCGTAGCGAGGCATCTGAAGGACAAGCGCCAGATCACGGTGATCACCAACTCGCTCCGCGTCCCTGTCGAACTGGCCTCCGTTTCCGACGCCGAAGTCATCGTGGCCGGCGGCACATTTCGGGCCAACTCGCTGTCCATGATCGGCAGCCGCACCGCGGACATGCTGGACGGGTACTACGTCGATAAAGCGATCCTGGGCTGCAAGAGCTTCGATCCGGGCACCGGTACCTACGAGCCGCACGAGATGGAAGCGGAGATCAAGAAACGGATGTGCCGCAATGCCCAGATGGTGATCCTTGCGGCGGACTCCACCAAGTTCAACCAGAAGTCCTTCATCCGTACGATCGAGAGCAAGGACATCAACGTGGTGGTGACCGATCGCAAGCTTCCGGAAGAGACGGAAGAAATGTTGGAAAAACAAAATATTTCTTTATATTATGCGTGAGCTTGTCTTGACTTTTCTGTATTGCGGTTGTAAAATGAACAAAAACACAGAAAAAACAAAACAAACATCCTGTGTTTCTAACAACTTATGAATATACTTTCAGGAGGAACAATCAATGACTGGCGAGTATGAAATCAAAAAACAGATCCTCGACGTCGGCCGCCGCATCTATAACCGCGGCATGGTTGCTGCCAACGACGGCAACATCAGCGTCAAGCTGAACGACAACGAATTCCTGTGCACGCCGACCGGTGTTTCCAAAGGCTTCATGACCATGGACATGATCTGCAAGGTCGATGCGGATGGCAATGTGATCCATGCCAACGGTCCTTACAAACCGTCTTCCGAGATCAAAATGCACATGCGCGTCTACAAACTGCGTCCCGACGTCAAGAGCGTCGTCCATGCACATCCCATGTATGCCACCAGCTATGCCATCGCAGGCATTCCGCTGACGGCACCGATCATGCCGGAAGCTGTCATCGCTCTGGGCTGCGTTCCGATCGCCCCGTACGGCACCCCCTCCACCATGGAGATCCCGGATGCGGTCGAGCCGTTCCTGCAGCATTATGACGCTGTCCTTCTCGAGAACCACGGCGCTCTTAGCTATTCTGATTCTCTGATGGCTGCGTACTACAAGATGGAATCCCTGGAATTCTACGCGAAGCTCATGTTCCTGTCCACGCAGCTGGGCGGTCCCAAAAAGCTGAACGACGAGCAGGTCAAGGCGCTGTATGAGCTGCGCCGCAAGATGGGCCTGACCGGTAAACATCCGGCAGATCTGTGCCAGAAGATCAATGGCGTAGGCTGCGGCTGCCACAGCTGTGACGGCGGATGCGGTTCCGGCTCCTGCTCTACAGGCGCTCCCACGACCGACAACGATCTGGTCGCAGAAGTGACCCGTCGTATCCTCCAGGAATTAGGTAAATAAGATCCCATATCGGGCATAAAGGCAGGTGACTCTTTTGGCAGGTACCGCGCTTTATACCCGTTCCGGTGATTCCGGGCAGACCACGCTGGGTGCCGGCCGCAGAGTCCCCAAGACCAACGGGACGCTGGAAGTGCTGGGCAATATCGATGAGCTGATCAGTCAGATCGCCATCACCAGCAGCAGCTTGCCGCAGGAAGAGTCTGATCTCATTGGAACTTTGAAATCTTTGCAGAGCGAGCTTCTGCTGTTAAAAGAGGATCTTTCCTCCATGAACCAAGCCCGGCGGATCGGCCAGAAGCAGGTCGAACAGCTGGAGGCGCGGATCGATCGGCTGGCGCCGTACGCGTCCGCCAAGGAGGAGGAGCGGGCTGCCGGAGCTTCCGGTCCCGCGGCACTGCTGGATCTGTGCCGCAGCCTGGCCAGACGTGTCGAGCGTTCTCTTATGAAAGCAGGGCTTCCCGCCTCCGGCCATCAGAAATACGTGAACCGTCTTTCGGATTATTTCTATGCGGCGGCCCGATATATGGACAGCCGTCAGAGGAATCGGGTCCTGGAAGCGATGCCGCAGCCGGATCGTCCGTTCCCGCTGAAGCTGGCCAAGCTGCTGCTGGAAGCGGTAGAGCGGGTAGCGGAAGAACGTGGCCTGAAGCTGGTGATCGCTGCTTGCGACGCCGCCGGCCGGCCGATCGCGGTCCATGTCATGGACGATGCCTTCATCGCCAGCTACGATATCGCGGTCAACAAGGCCTGGACAGCCGTTTCTCTGAAAATGCCGACGAAAGAACTCGCGGAGCTTTGCAAGCCGGGCGGCAGCCTGTACGGTCTGCAGCACACCAACGATGGTAAAGTCGTGATCTTCGGAGGCGGTGTTCCGCTGACCGACCGGACAGGACGCGTCATCGGAGGCGCGGCCGTCAGTGGTTCCACAGCAGAGATCGACACCGAGATGGGTGATATTTGCAAAACCATATTTGATCAACTATATGAAGCGCTCGGCGCTTCATGGACATAAGGAAGGGGGCATCATCTTTGGCAATCACGGAAAAAGAGTTGCAAGAACTGGTCCGTGCCGTATTGGCCGAGATGCAGGGCTTACGTCCTTCACAACAAGAGGAGACCGGTGTATTCGACACGATGGAAGAAGCCATCGCTGCCGCAGCACGCGCGCAGCAGGAGATCCGCCGGATGCCTCTGGAATTTCGTGAAAAGATCATCTCCAATATCCGTAAGAGCACGCTGGAGAATCTGCGCACCTACGCAGAGTTCGGCGTCAGTGAGACGGGTATGGGCAATGTAGGTCATAAGATCCTGAAACATCAGCTGGTGGCGGAGAAGACACCGGGCACCGAGGACCTGACGACGATCGCCTGGTCCGGTGACCGCGGCCTGACACTGGTCGAGCAGGGACCCTTCGGCGTCATCGGCGCCATCACACCCTGCACCAACCCCAGTGAGACCGTCATCTGCAACACGATCGGCATGATCGCAGCCGGCAACACCGTCGTTTTCAACCCGCATCCCGCGGCGATCGGTGTTTCCTGCTACGCTGTCAGCAAGATCAACGAAGCGTCCATCGCGGCCGGCGGCCCGGCGAACATCGCTACCACAGTGAAGAAGCCGACCCTCGAATCCGCGGACGTCATGTTCAAGAGTCCGACCATCCCGCTTCTGGTGGCGACCGGCGGCCCGGGCGTGGTCACTGCTGTCCTTTCCACCGGTAAGCGCGGCATCGGCGCCGGCGCGGGCAACCCGCCTGTCGTGGTCGATGAGACGGCGGATATCGAGAACGCGGCCATCAGCATCATCAATGGATGCACACTGGACAACAACCTGCCCTGCATCGCGGAAAAGGAAGTCGTGGTGGTGGACAGTGTCGCCGATCACCTGATCGACGCCATGGAGCGTAACGGCGCTTATAAGCTCACGGATCCGGCGAAGATCCAGCAGCTGGCGGAACTGGTCCTCGTACCCAATAAGAAGGGCAAGATGCAGGTCTCCCGCGACTGGGTCGGACGCGACGCCTACAAGTTCCTGAACGCGATCGGGATCGATGCGGATCCGAGCGTCAAATGCATCATCTTCGAAGCACCGGAGGAGCACATCCTGGTCCAGACCGAGCTCATGATGCCGATCCTGGGCATCGTGCGGGCGAAGAACGCGGAGGAGGCCATGGACATGGGCGTACGCCTGGAGCATGGCAACCGTCATTCCGCGCATATGCATTCCAAGAATGTGGACCGGCTGACACGCTTCGGCCAGATGGTCGACACGGCCATCTTCGTCAAGAACGGACCGTCCTACGCGGCGCTGGGCTTCGGCGGCGAAGGTTTCCCGACCTTCACCATCGCCAGCCGCACCGGTGAGGGCCTGACATCCGCCAAGACGTTCACGAAATCCAGACGCTGCGTCATGACTGACGCGCTCTGTATTCGATAGAATCTTCAGAAGGGAGAGAAGTAACCTATGGATATCAACCAGGAAAGTGTTGAGAAGATCGTAGCCCGCGTCCTCGCGGAAATGGGCCGCACAGGAAAGACCGGATCCCTGACTCCCTCGTACCAGGAACCGGCTCAGCACTTTGACATCCCCAAACGCGCGAAAGTCGCCATGCTGACCGCACTGCGCCGCATCGAAGTCAAGGAATATGACATTCCGGAGATCGGTGACGATGAGATGCTGGTCCATGTCGAAGGCGCCGGTGTCTGCGGCACCGATGTGCATGAGTACAAGAACGACCCGTTCGGTCTGATCCCAGTCGTACTGGGACATGAGGGTACCGGCCAGATCGTGAAGATGGGTAAGAACATCACGCAGGATACGACCGGCAAGCCGCTCCATGTGGGCGACCGCATCGTCACCTGCACCATCCCCTGCAAGAAGTGCGATAACTGCCTGAACATGAGCGATCGCGACAACCTGTGCGAAAACTCCGGCATTTATGGCCTGATGCCTGAAGATGATCATTATCACTTCAATGGATGGTTCGGCGAATATATCATCATTCGTCCGGGTTCCACCTTCTTCAAGGTCAATGATATGAGCCTGAAGATGCGCATGCTGATCGAGCCTGCGGCCGTCGTGGTACACGCTGTCGAGCGTGCCAAGAAGACCGGCCTCATCTCCTTCAACAGCAACGTGCTGATCCAGGGCGTCGGCCCCATCGGTATGATGCTGCTGGCAGTCGTACGCACCATGGGTGTGGAGAACATCACTGTTGTGGACGGCGATGAGAACCGTCTGCAGATGGCCAAGCGTTTCGGCGCCAAGTATACGGTAAACTTTAAGAACTATAAGGATCTGGATGAACAGATCCGCCGCATCAAGGAGATCACGGGCGGCCGTGGAGCGGACTTCGCGTTCCAGTGCACCGGTGTTCCTTCCGCAGCGGCGAACGTCTGGAAATTCGTCAAGCGCGGCGGCGGTCTGTGCGAAGTCGGCTTCTTCGTCGACAACGGCAGTTGCTCTATCAACCCGCACTTTGACATCTGCAACAAGGAGATCACCCTGGTCGGTTCCTGGACGTACAACGTCCGCGAGTATCCGATCACCATCGAATTCCTGAAGCGTGCCGTCGGCATCGGTCTTCCGATCGAGGAACTGGTCACCCATCAGTTCGGCCTCAACGAAATGAACGAAGCGATGGATACGAACATGAAGCAGTTGGGTATCAAGGTCGCCTACGTCAACAAGAATTTTTAAGGTTTGTAATGTAAGGAGCGTACAACGATGGATGCTGTAGGAATGCTCGAAGTCTTCGGTTTTGCCTGTGCCATGGTCGCGGCTGACGCCGGCTGCAAGGCGGGCAACGTGTATATCGAAGCCATCGACAAAAACAAGCCGGCCAATGCGGAGAGCCTTCCGGTGCCGCTGCTGGTCTGCATCAAGTTCCGCGGCTCGGTCGCCGATGTGGAGGCCGCCATGGAAGCGGCGGAAAAGGCCGCACTGGCGATGACCGGGATCTACTCCAAGCACATCATCGCCAAGCCGGATGAAGGGACCGAAGGCATGCTCAAACTCAGCTGCATCGGCACACTGGTACCTCCGGGGCAGGCGCCCACGAAAGACCGCTTCTAAATAAGATCCAAGATAATCAAAGGAGAAGACGACATGCAGGAAGCATTAGGAATGATCGAGACCCGTGGTCTCGTAGCTGCCATCGAAGCAGCGGATGCAATGGTCAAGGCGGCGGACGTCGTATTGATCGGTACCGAAAAGATCGGATCCGGACTGGTCTCCGTCATGGTCCGCGGTGATGTGGCGGCCGTCAAGTCCGCTACCGAAGTCGGCGCACAGAATGCCTCCCGTCTGGGCGAGCTTGTGGCCGTTCATGTCATCCCCAGACCGCATAAGGACGTGGAATTCATCCTTCCGTCTCTGGACTGATCATCACACAGAATCATCAAGCGCAGCATAGAGGAAAAGGAAAATGCAGGCAATAGGCTTATTTGAGATCAGGGGTAACGTCCCGGCTGTGGTCGCGGTCGATGCGATGACCAAGGCAGCCAACGTACATTTTCTGACCTGGGAGCAGAAACTGGGAGGATGGCTCGTAACAGTCATCATCCAGGGTGAGGTTTCCGCGGTTCAGGCAGCGATCGATGCAGCCAACCGGACGGCGATCAGCAAGGTTGCAGCGTCCGCTGTCATTGCCAACCCGCACCCCGAAGTCATGCGCCAGATCGAAACCAGCCGTAACAGGCATGGGTACACTTTCTAAGTTTTTCCAAGTCTTTCAAAAGACAACAACATAATATGAAAACCATAAAGGAGGATTCATCATGGAAGCATTAGGTATGATTGAGACAAGAGGACTGGTAGCAGCGATCGAAGCCGCCGATGCTATGGTAAAGGCCGCTAACGTTGTTCTGATCGGTACCGAGAAGATCGGTTCCGGCCTCGTATCCGTCATGATCCGTGGCGATGTCGGAGCTGTCAAGGCTGCGACCGAAGCCGGCAGCAATGCTGCTCAGAACCTGGGCGAGATCATTGCGGTTCATGTCATTCCGAGACCGCATGCAGACGTCGAGAAGATTCTGCCGACCTTAGACTGATCCATACCAAGGTCATACCATGGTTTCCAGTCGCCCTGACTGGGAATCAGGGAAGGCTCCCATCTTTTGAAAAAGGATGGAGGTCTTCCCTGGTTCGAGTTGAAAGAAAGAGGGTATTGCGATGGAAAACGAAAGAATGATCAATGAGATCGTTTCCCTGATCGTCGATAAATTGAAGGGACAGGAATTGGTCTCTTCGTCGGATAAGCGTGTCAAGGTGGGCGTATCCGCCAGACATATCCATCTGAGCCGTGAAGATATGGACATCCTGTTCGGCAAGGGTTCTGAACTTACACCGCAGAAGGATCTGATGGGCGGTCAGTTCGCCGCGAAAGAAACGGTGACCATCATCGGACTGAAGCTGCGCGCCATCGAAAACGTCCGCGTGTTGGGACCGCTGCGCAAGCAGACGCAGGTGGAAGTCTCCGCAACGGACTGCATTCGTCTGGGCGTCAAAGCACCGGTGCGTCTTTCTGGTGATCTGAAAGGCTCGGCGCCGATCACGATCATCGGACCGAAAGGTGCTGTCACGATCCAGGAGGGCTGCATCGTAGCTCTGCGGCATATCCATATGTCTCCGGCCGACGCCGCCGCTTATGGTGTGAAGGACAAACAGGTCGTGCGCGTGCAGATGGGCGGTGCGCGCGGTGGTTATCTGGACAACGTGCCGGTCCGTGTAGACCCGAGTTTCACCACAGAAATGCACATCGATACGGATGAAGCCAATGCGCTGGGCATCCACAATGGCATGGAACTGAACATCGTTATTTAGTAGTATAAAAGGAGAATGATCATGCTGCTTGCTAAAGTTATCGGCACAGTCGTAGCGACCCGTAAAAATGAGAATCTGGTCGGAAGCAAGTTCCTTATCGTCGAGACGCTGAAAGAAATGAAGGATGGCGGACGCCGCCTTGTGGCAGTCGATCAGGCCGGTGCCGGTATCGGTGAACTGGTCCTGGTGGCGCTGGGCAGCGCGGCAAGACAGGAGCCTTCTTCAGAAAACTCCTCCATCGATGCGGCGATCGTCGGCATCGTGGATAATCCGGATGAGATATACATTCGTTGACAAGTGTGCTATCATATAGATATACAAATATGATGAATGAGGCACGTGCTGGATCGCCGCAGGCGATTTTGTGGGCTGATACAAGGAGTGGTACCTATGGATATGAAAAACGAACTGCGCGCGTTGGGTATGCTGGAGCTGAAATCCATCGCCAAAGGTTTTTATTGTGCGGATACCGTTGTGAAAACGGCCGAGGTGGAGCTGGTCAAAGCGACACCCATCTGCCCGGGTAAATTCATCATCCTGATCCAGGGCGGGATCGCGGCTGTCGCGGCGGCGTTGGAAGCCGGCCGCAATATGTGCGGGGATTACGTCGTGGACAGTTTCCTGCTGGGCAATCCACATGAGCACGTCTTCGGCGCATTGACAGATACCTATACCTTCGAGAAGACGCAGGCTATGGGCGTGGTCGAGACGTGGGCCGTCCCGGCGGCTTTGGTCGCTGCAGATCAAGGCGCCAAGGCAGCACAGTCGGACGTGGTCAAAGTCGGCCTCGCGCAGCAGCTCGGCGGCAAAGCTTACGTGGTATTCACCGGCGAAGTAGCCGCTGTACAGGCGTCTGTGGAAGCTGCGGTGAACGACCTGCGTGTCAGCGCCAAGTTGATCGATACCACGGTCATTCCGAATCCGGATCTCAAGCTTTGGGAAGCGCTGATATAAGTATAATCAAAGAAAATGGGCCTGTGAAAAGTTCACAGGCCTTTCTTTATCGAGACTCCTTGATAGGGATTCATGTCAGGAGAAATGTTATTCATCCACAGCATGTGGTCATCATCAAAGTTACATGCAAGAAGCAATATCCGGCGATTGAAGCATGTGAATAAACAGGAAATTACGGCTTTCGGTCTGCAGATGGTTGTGGATCCTGCAGATCTCGGTTATAATCAGCGTATCATTCAACTTACAGGAGGCTGCTATGGGATTCTGGATCTTTATGCTGTGTATGGTACTGATGATCCCGGTGATCATGATCGTTTTCGGCTGGATCTTCATGAAGAAAGCGCCGGGCAAGGTCAACTGGGTGTTCGGCTATAAAACGAAGCGCTCCATGACAAATGAGGATACATGGGCTTTTGCCCATAAATATATCGGCCGGCTGTGGTGGATCTGCGGTCTTGTACTGCTGCCGCTTTCCGTGATCCCCATGCTGCTCCTTTCAGGGAAAGATAAAGATATGGTGGGCAATGTCGGCGCGTTTATCACAATGGTGCAGATGATCCCTCTGGTGGGGACGATCTTCCCGACGGAGCGGGCGTTGAAAAAGAACTTCGACGAGAACGGATGGCCAAGATGACCTTCTCTACGATGCGTGGATGGTGCTCTGTGTGTGCCTGTGCTACACTCCCTTTCGTAAGGAGGTCATAAATATGGATACATATGTAACAGGCAGCGTGATACGCGCGCTTCGTGAAAACAAGCACATGACGCAGGAAGAGCTGGCGGAGAAGATCTTCGTGAGCGGCAAAGCGGTGAGTAAATGGGAGACCGGGCAGGGATTTCCGGATATCAGCCTGCTGGAGCCTTTGGCGCAGGCGCTGGACATCTCGGTGATCGAACTTTTGTCCGGCGCACAGATCCGGAATGGAAATCGTTCGGCCAATATGACCCGGAACCTGTTCTATGTCTGCCCTGTCTGCGGCAACGTGATCCGGACCATAGGTGAAGCCTTGATCAGCTGCTGCGGAGTCACTCTGCCGCCGCAGGAACCTGAAACACCGGACCAGGAGCATGAGATCCTGGTGGAGCAGGTCGAGGATGAGTATTATGTACAAGTCGAGCATCCGATGACCAAGGATCATTTCATTACATTCCTCGCCGCGGTATCAGATGAAGGTATGCAGTTCGCCAAGCTGTACCCGGAGGGAAGCGCCGCAGCCAGATTCAAAAGAAGACGGGTGCAGTACATATATGCCTGCTGCAACCGTCACGGGTTGTTTCAAATCAGTAGAAAAGAGATCCGATGAAAAGTTATTACAAAGCCTATGATGACAGATACAGGACGATCCATGAAAAAGGCCTGCAGTGGTCCAGCACCGTATGTACCCCGATCGTGCTGGAGATCCTGGAACGGTACGGGATCCGCAAGGATCAGAAGATCCTGGAGATCGGCTGCGGGGAGGGCCGGGACGCGCGCGTCGTCCTCGAGCAGGGATATGATCTGCTGGCGACGGACGTTTCCAAAGAGGCGGTCGAGTACTGCAGAAAGATGATGCCTGCCTATCAGGACCGGTTCCGGATCCTGGACTGCCTGACGGACGCACTTGAGGATCGATTCGATTGCATCTACGCGGTCGCTGTGATCCACATGCTGGTCCCGGATGAGGACAGGGGTGGTTTCTATCAGTTCATAGGGGAGCATCTGC
>JAILDJ010000009.1 GCA_024689505.1 Clostridiales bacterium | reverse complement strand
CAGCCGCTGCTGCGGCAGGAAGGAATGACCCTTCCGGCCGTCACCGCAGAAAAGAAACAGGAGTCATAAACTATGTTATTTGCCAATGTGCATGGAAAACAAGTCCCCATCTATGGGAAGATCCTGTTCCTGGGCGACAGTATCACCGATATGGGGATGTACGTGTCTTATGTCCAGGCGTATCTGGACATGTTCCAGCCAGGCAACGATCTGAAACTATACAATCTGGGACTGAGTGCGGAGACGGTCTGCGGTCTGACAGAACCAGGCCATGCATACCCGCGTCCTGACGTAAACGAGAGGGTCGACCGCGCCATGCTGACCATCGAACCTCATTGGGTCGTCTTGATGTACGGCATGAACGACGGGATCTATCATCCTTTCAGCGAAGACAGATACGCTGCCTATAAAGAGGGTATGTGGAAGCTGGTCCGACGCATCAGGGAATATGGCAGCCGCATCATCGTGATGACACCAACGCCTTTTGAGCCGGAAGTGCGGCGTGACAAGCTTGTCGAAGGCGATGAAGGACCTTTCGACTTCGACCATGCCAGTGCTGCTTATGACGACGTTCTGGCCCGATACAGCAGGTTCCTGGTGGAAGAGGTTGGTCGGGAAGCCGATGTCGTGGTCGATGTGCATGAGGCATTGTCAGGTCTCGGCCCCTTTACTGAGGACGGCGTCCATCCAGGGTGGGCAGGGCACTTCCAGATCGCCAGAGCGTTCATGAGGAAAGTATTCCATGTATACGCGGATCACCTGGATGAAGCGGTGCCGGAAGAACTGATGGCCCGTATCTATCGCCGCGACCAGCTGCTGCATAAGTTCTACCTGGAAGCGGTCGGCTATATCCGTCCGGATCACGAAACGGTGGATACGTTTGAGCGGACCATGATGAAATATCAGGGGTTCAACCGCAAGGTGGCGGAGTATCTCGACGAGCATCAGGAGCTTTGGGAGCCACGGATCTCTGGATGGAGCGGTTTCCGCCGTGAGGATTTTTATTATCGCGGTTATGAAGGTGTGGTCGTCCTGCCCAATGAAGAAACGGAGCATGGCGGCTGGATCTGGAAGATGGAATTCTTTGAAGGTGCGACGCCGCCTGAGATCGAACTGGTCCGTCAGGGTTTTGCGCTGGTCTATTATCGGGTCAGTGACCAATATGGTTCACCTGACGTTATGAAATACATGGAGAGCTTCTACCACTATGTGCGGGAACGCTATGACCTGAAGCAGCAGATGATCCCCATCGGGGTCAGCCGCGGCGGTCTGTACGCCATGGGACTGGCCTGTGCGCATCCTTCCTGGATCCGCGCCATGTATCTGGACGCACCGGTCGTCGATATCCTGAGCTGGCCCAAGGAGGACAGCGCTCCGGACTGGGAGGAATGCAAAGCGATCTGGGGCTATACGGAAGAGACGGCGTACGATTTCCGGTCGGTGGTGGAGGAGCGCATCAGTACCATGGTGCTGGCGCAGATCCCGTTGGTATTGGTCTATGGTGCTGCCGACACCGTCGTGCCCTATGAGAAGAACGGCCGACTGCTGGAAACAGCCTATAGGGAAGCGGACGTACCGTCATTGTTCATCGGCAAGGAGGGGTGCGGGCATCATCCGCATAGCCTGGAAGATCCTGCGCCGATCGTCGATTTTTTGACGCAGACCGAGGATTTGGGTATGCCCTTGTCCTCTTATGTAGACCTGAACAGGTTCAGGTTATTTTAAGAAAGAGGTAGTATTATGTTTTGTACCGGATGCGGGCGTCAGATCACGCCTGAAATGCAGTTTTGTCCGGATTGCGGCACGAAGGTCGCTGCTCGGCCTTATCAAGGCATTCCGAACACCGGAGGACAGCCGGTCCGACCGGTAGCGCCTGTGTATCCAGGGTATCAGCAGCCCGTGACAGTCAGTCCGCTGAAATTGATCATCGGCGTCTGCTTGTTCCTTGGGGCGATCTTTTACGCAGTCTATTATTTCGGCGAGACGATGCCCGGCATGTTCCGAGCTATGAAATATTTGCCGGCATATGCTCTGTTTGCGCTGCTGAGCAATCTGGGATTCCTGGTTTCCATGGGCTTGGCCATAGGCCATCTGTTTTCCCGGGATCCGCGTCATACCCTCCTGAAAGCAGCCAGCGCCGTCCTGATCGGAGCAGCCGCCCTGCAGTCCTTTGCCTATATTTGCCTGATTGCAGAAGGCGCCAGGTTGAAAACGCCTGCCATGCTGTTCTTGATGCAGATCTCGATCCTGGGCGGATCCATTCTTATGCTGATGAATCTGACCGGCAGTCTTAAGACCAATCTGATCACGGTCCCGGTTTTAGGCGCGGCCAGTCTGCTGATGTTGATCGGCATGCTGATCACTTCGGGCAATACGGCGCTGAGCGTCATGGGCGGCCTTGGATACGTCTTCTTCTTTGCCGCGTTGGCAATGCTCTTTACGAACATGGAAGAGCCCTCTCTGATTCCTGGGCGAAAGGCTGACGGACTGCGATGACGACGGTAGTAAAAACTCCATTCAAGTGGAGAGAGTTTATCAAAATGGTGGCGATGATCGCGATTCCTGTCGCACTGCAGAATCTGCTGACGACGACAGGCAGTATGATCGACACCATGATGATCGGCGGCCTGGGAGAGAATTACGTCGGTTCCGTCGGTCTGTGCGCCCAGTTTTCGTCGCTGATGTTCTCCTGTTACTGGGGCTTCGTCGGCGGCGGTATGCTGTTTTTCGCACAGTACTATGGAGCAGGGGATGGGGATGGCATCGACCGATCCTTCGGCCTGACTTTGGTCTGCATGATGACCATGGGCATCCTGTTCGCGGTAGCGGCCATCTTTTTCCCGCACATCGTTATGCGTGTCTATACGGATAAGACCACCATCCAGGAGATCGGCGTCACCTATCTGAAGATCGTCGGTTTTGCCTATCCGATGCAGGTCTATTCCATGGCCATGAGCTCCTTGCTGCGCAGTACCGATCGGGTACGGATCCCACTGTATGCGGCCATCGCTTCTGTCCTGACCAACATCATATTCAACTGGATCCTGATCTACGGCCATTTTGGATTACCTGCCATGGGGATCCGCGGTGCCGCCATGGCCACGGTGCTGGCGGCCTTCGTCAACATGATCGTAGTCCTGATCCTGGCAAAAGCGCAGGGGTATCCCTATCTGTTCCATTTCAGGAAGCATTTTATCTGGAAAAAGGACAAGGTGAAGGAATACTTCATCAAATGCTTCCCGATCATCTGCAATGAGTTTTTGATCGGCCTGGGCAACATGGTCATCAATATCGTGCTGGGACGCCAGCCGGAAGAAGCCATCGCGGCGGTCGCGGTCTTCCGCACGCTGGAAGGCCTGGTCATCGGGTTCTTCGCCGGTTTCTCCAGCGCGGCTTCCGTCGTGGTCGGTACACGTGTTGGCGCGGGGGAATTGGACGTTGCCTATGAGCGGGCCAAACGACTGGTGCTGATGTGCGGTTCTACGATCTTAGTGCTGTGCTTATTGTTGTTGGCGTTCCATACGCCGATCCTGCGCGCCATGAGCCTGCGAGGAGAGTCCTTCAGGATCTGCACGGGCATGTTGGTCATCTATTGCATCGCGGCGGTCATCCGGATGTGCAACTGGACGCAGAACGATACGTATCGGGCCGCGGGGGACGCGAAATATGGTACGATCCTGGAGATCGTGTTCATGTGGTGCATGGTGGTGCCGGCGGTCTGGCTGACCGGTATGAAACTGCACACCGCGTTCCTGGTCACCTTCGCCTGCTGCTATATCGATGAGATCATCCGCTT
>JAILDJ010000285.1 GCA_024689505.1 Clostridiales bacterium | reverse complement strand
GCGACCGGCTCCGTTGTTTCCATGAGCACAAGTTCGTCCCAAAGCTTGCGGATCTCGGCGACCAGTTCTGCATGCAGTTTCCTGTCCAGATCCTCGTAACCGAAGACTTCGATGAACTTCAGCATGGCGTCGCCCGTCGTCACTCTCTTCAGACGTTTGCCGCCCAGTTCCGTATATGCTTTGTCGAACCGGGTATAGCAGGAAAAGAATTCCTTTTTGAAATCCACATCCCAGTCCTCAGCCTTCGTCCTGCCCAGGATCTGCAGCAGCTTCGCGAAAGACTCTTCTTTGCTGAACCAAAGATAATTGACCTGGCAGACCTTGTAGAAATCCAGATATTTATAATACATGCGGATGTTTTCATCATCCTCACGATAGCGTGGTATGATGCGTATGACTTCCGCATTGATGGTGACCGCACCGAAATATTTTAAAACGCTGACACGCTTATTTCCTTCGATGACATAATACCGATTCAGATATTCATAGCATTTGATAGAGTCACGAATGCCCTCTTCGATATGGCTGGTGCTCAATGATGCCCATTTCTGTGCAAATTCAGTATTGCTCTCCAGAAGCGGCATGAAGTTGCGCGCAAAAGCCGTACTGCGGGAACGGGCATTGGTCCCGATGATCTTGCTCAACGGGATCTGTACGGTACCCAGCGGTATGCCGGAATCGATGATCTCGTGCGAAGTGATCTCTTCCAGGACGCTCAGATATGGGCTTTCACCCCTGGCAACGCAGTTCTGGTATTCTTTGCGGCCCAGCTTCAAAGCTTCCAAATATTCAGTCATAGCCATGTAGTTTTCCTCCTGACAGACTGTAGCCCATACTAGGGCTATTTTATACTAACGTATCTATTATATCATACTTTTGATTTTCGTATACCCTGTTTATAGAAAATTCACATCTGCGCCTCTTGCAATTTTCATCGATTCGGTGTATAATATGTACGTGCTATTATATAAACAAATGCACAAGTACTCTGAATTTTCGTTATTGGATGAAAGGATGTGGATATATGGTTTGTGATATCTGCAAAAAAAATATAGCTGTTGTTTTTGTCAATAAGCTGGAAAACGGCAGGCCCACCCGCCAGGCACTATGCCTCAAATGCGCACAGAAGCAGGGCTTTTCCTTAAAAAACCTTCTGGGCAACCAGAATCTGGATGAGGAGCAGCTGCAGGAGATCGCCGACCGCATGAACGACATGATGGAGAATTTCGATCCTCAGGCTATGCAGGACATGATGCCTCCGGAAATGATGGAAATGCTCACCGGCGCCACGCCGGATGGGGATTCCTCTGATGAGCCTGATGAGATCCTCGACATGTCCGCAGATTCTGTTCCCGGAAGCGATCCGGAAGGGCCTTCCAGCCAGACGGGAGATAAAAATGCCCGCAAAAAGAATCCCAAGCTGCGTACTCTGCTGAAATTCGGCAGCAACATGACCGATCAGGCGCGCCGCGGCGAAATGGATACGATCGTAGGACGAGATGCCGAGATCGACCGTCTTATGCAGATCCTGAACCGCCGTACCAAGAACAATCCGGTGCTCATCGGTGAGCCCGGTGTCGGCAAGACCGCCATCGCAGAAGGTCTGGCGCAGCGTATCGCCAACGGCCAGGTCCCGGTCAAGCTCATGACCAAAGAAGTCTTCTGGCTGGATATGACCGCTCTGGTCGCCGGTACACAGTTCCGCGGCCAGTTCGAAGCCCGCATGAAAGCCATCATCAACGAAGTACAAGCCGATGGCGATATCATCCTGGTCATCGACGAGGTCCATAATCTGGTCGGCGCTGGAGACGCGCAGAATTCCATGAATGCCGCCAATATCCTGAAGCCGGCACTGGCCAAAGGCAAGCTGCAGATCATCGGCACCACGACTCTGGATGAGTATCGCCGTTACATTGAAAAGGATTCCGCGCTGGAACGTCGGTTCCAGCCTATCATCGTAGATGAACCTACCCCTGAAGATACATTAGAGATCATCAAAGGTATCCGTCCGCAGTACGAAGCGTATCATAACGTTTCGATCTCCGACGAAGTCATCGAAGATGCTGTGGCGCTTTCTACGCGCTACATCCATCAGCGTTTCCTGCCCGACAAAGCCATCGATATCATCGACGAAGCCGCGGCCCGCGTCAATCTGCGCAATGAAGGGCTCGTGCAGCTGAAGGTCCTGCAGCATCGTCTGGACGTTCTGGGCGATCAGAAAGAAGATGCCGTTGCGCATGACGATTACGAAAAAGCAGCGCGCATCCGCCAGGAAGAACTGAAGCTGACAAAAGAAATGGAAGAGCTCTCCCGCTCCTCCACCTGCGTGCCCATCACCTATGATGACGTTGCACAGGTCGTGGAAATGTGGACCAAGATCCCTGTCCACCGTCTGACCGAGGAAGAATCCGACACGCTGATGCATCTGGAAGACCGGCTGCACACCCGCGTCATCGGTCAGGAAGATGCGGTCTCCGCTCTCTCCCGGGCCATCCGCCGTACCCGTTCCGGTTTCCGCAAAGTGAAGAAACCTGCTTCCTTCATTTTTGCCGGTCCTACGGGTGTCGGCAAGACTGAACTGGTCAAGACCCTGGCTGTGGAACTCTTTGGCAGTGAGGACGCACTGATCCGCATCGATATGTCCGAATATATGGAGCGTCATACGGTCTCTAAACTCATCGGAGCGCCTCCGGGATACGTCGGTTACGACCAGGGCGGTCAACTGACCGAAAAGGTCCGCCGCCGTCCTTACTCCGTCATTCTCCTGGATGAGATCGAAAAGGCACATGCCGACGTATTCAACATGCTGCTGCAGATCCTGGACGATGGCCGCCTTACGGATTCGCAGGGCCGCGTCGTCAATTTCGAAAACACCATCATCGTCATGACCACCAACGCCGGTGCATCCATGCGCGGCGGCAATGGTCTTGGCTTCGGGCAGGACCGTTCCTTCACTTTGAACGAGCAGATTCAGGGCGCTCTCAGCGAGATCTTCCGACCGGAATTCATCAATCGTATCGACGAGATCATCACCTTCCATGCCCTGACCCAGACCGAACTGCGGCAGATCGTGGATCTGATGCTCAAAGACGTCTATGACGCCGGTGCACGGCAGGATATCAAGATCTCTGTCACCGACGAGGTCAAGGAATATCTGGTCCAGCATGGCTACGACGAAAAATTCGGTGCCCGTCCGCTGCGCCGTCTGATCCAGCGCGAAGTAGAAGATACTATTGCCGAGGCGTTCCTTACCCATGACATCAAGCCCGGAGACGACGTACAGATCATCCTCGATCAGGATAAAATCATGGTCTGCAAGGTTGAAACTTCTCTGTAACTCTGCTATATTGAGGGAGATCACTAATATACGTGGTCTCCCTTTTCTTATGGAAATAATGACAAGGAGGTCTATATCATGTCCCTTCCCATTCGTGTACTGCAATTCGGAGAAGGTAATTTTCTGCGCGGTTTCATCGACTGGATGCTTCAGGTAATGAACGACCAAGGTCTTTTCAATGGCAAGGCAGCTGTCATCGTACCGCTGCCCGGCAAGAAAGATGAGCCCTGGAACAGTCGGAACTGCGCTTATACTTTGATCAAGCGCGGTGTGACCGATGGAAACGTCATCGACGAACACACCACCATCACCAGCATCGATCGAGTGCTGGGTGCCTATGAGGACTTTGATGCTTTCATGGATCTAGCCCTGTCGCCCGATCTTAAGCTGATCGTCTCCAACACCACCGAAGCCGGTATCGCCTATGTGCCTTCGGATCGTCCGGACATGCGTCCTCCCTCCTCTTATCCCGCGAAACTGGCGCTGTTCCTGCACAAACGCTTCGCCGCTGGGCTGCCGGGCCTGATCCTCATGCCCTGCGAATTGATCGAGAACAATGCAGGCACCCTTCGTAAAATCCTGCTGCAGATCGGTGAAGACTGGGGCTATGAGCCCGAGTTCAGCACCTGGCTGCTCGGATCCTGCTCCTTCATTTCCACACTGGTGGACCGTATCGTCACCGGCTTCCCGCGGGATCCGGAGCTGCGTGCCCAGTTGAGCAAGATGATCGGTGATGATGATCCTTTGATGGATATCATCGAGCCCTATCATCTTCTGGTCCTGGAGCCCGTCGCAGAGGACAAAGCCGCGGCCATTGAATGCCTTAAGAAAGAACTGCCTTTTACAGACGCCGGTCTCAACGTGGTATGGACCGAAGATCTGACGCCCTACCGCACCCGCAAGGTCCGTATCCTGAATGGCGCACACACATCGACGTCTCTGGCAGCGCTCCTGGCAGGTCTGACCACTGTGGAAGATTTCATGAAGGATCCGGACTTTTCCGCATTTCTCGCAAAAGAACTGCGCGAGGAGATCCTGCCGACCATCGATCTTCCGGCTGAGGAGCTGGCCTCCTATACCGACGCGGTGCTGGAGCGTTTTCTGAACCCCTATCTGAACCATCAACTCAAGAGCATTGCTCTCAATTCCGTCTCCAAATGGAAATCCCGCCTGCTGCCAACGCTCAAGGACCGTACGCCGGAAAATGCACCTTGCATCTGCTTCTCGCTGGCCGCGCTCCTCGCCTACTATGCGAAGGGACTGGGGCAGGACAGTGCGGAAGTTCTGGAAGTATTCCGCAGCACCGACCAGACGGACATCCTGCAGTTTACCCGCCGCATCCTGTCCCGCGTGGATTTCTGGGGCGAAGACCTGACGCAGATCCCGAAACTGTATATGATCGTATCGCGCGACCTCTCCATCATCATGCGGAGCGGGATCCGTGCCGCACTGCCGAAATAAAGCCATGACACTGACCATCCATCCCAACGACAACGTCTGTGTGGAACTGAACGGGACGCCTGAGATCCCGGCCGGCCACAAAATCGCTCTCCGTGATATCCACAAAGGCGAAAACATCATCAAATATGGATTCCCAATCGGGCAGGCGACGGAAGATATCCCGCAAGGCACCTGGGTCCACAGCCATAACATGGCGACCAACCTCTCGGAAACTTTGACCTATACCTACGAACCTCAATTGACAGAACCGCCCCAGCGCACACCCGAGACTTTCCTCGGATATCCTCGTGCAGACGGCCGTGTCGGCATCCGCAACGAGATCTGGATCATCAACACCGTCGGCTGCGTGAATGAAACCGCCGCCCGTCTGGCCCGTGAAGCCAGTGCGCTGTATGGGGACCGCGTAGACGGTATCTTCACTTTCCGCCACCCCTACGGCTGTTCCCAATTGGGTGAAGATCACGACAACACACGCAGGATCCTGGCGGATCTTGTCCACCATCCGAATGCCGCCGGCGTCCTGGTCCTGTCTTTGGGCTGCGAAAACAACACGCCGGCTTCTTTCCGCGAACTTGTCGGTCCGGTGGATCCGGAGCGTGTCCGCTTCCTTACGACCCAGGAAGTGGATGATGAGATCGATGAAGGCCTGAAGATCCTGGATGAACTCACTGCCCTTGCGGCAAGGGATCAGCGTCGGCCTTGCTCCGCATCCCAGCTTGTCATCGGCTTAAAATGCGGTGGTTCCGATGGTTTCTCCGGCATCACGGCCAACCCGTTGATCGGTCAGGTCTCGGACCTTCTGGCGGCTCAGGGTGGCACCACCGTGCTGACCGAAGTCCCGGAAATGTTCGGTGCTGAGACGATCCTCATGAGCCACTGCAAAAACGAGGCCGTATTCGATAAAACAGTTTCCCTGATCAATGACTTCAAAGACTATTTCACCAGCCACGGGCAGGTAGTCTATGAGAATCCTTCCCCGGGCAACAAGGCTGGCGGCATCACAACTTTGGAAGAGAAATCCCTCGGATGTACACAAAAAGGGGGCCGCAGCACCGTACAGGATGTGCTCCGCTACGGCGAGCAAGTCCGGCACAGAGGACTGAACCTGCTGCAGGGACCGGGCAACGATATCGTCGCCTGCACTGCTCTGGCTTCCGCCGGCTGTCATCTGATACTCTTCTCCACCGGACGCGGAACGCCATTGGGCGGACCTGTCCCGACCATCAAGGTCGCCACGAATTCTGACCTAGCCAGGCGCAAACCCGGTTGGATCGATTTTGATGCCGGCAGACTTTTGGAGGATCCGGACATGGAAAAAGCCGGAGACGACTTCTTCCGGTATATCCTGGAAGTCGCATCCGGCCGTAGCACCTGCAACGAAAAGAACGGATATCGCGAGATCGCCATCTGGAAGGACGGTGTGACGCTATAAGCCGTACCACCTCAACGGAGCCACACAGTCCTGTGTGCTCCGTTTTTTTTATTCCCAATACGGATTGGCTGACTTCTTCAGCCGCTCCGCTTCTTCCAATGCAGACGCAGGGGCTGCGAGAAAATCACTGGTTCCCCCATACAGATAGAGCTTAGAAAAGAGCCGGTCGAAATAAATCTGATCCCATCTTTGATCATCAAAGAAAGCAAGAAAATCCCTTGATCCTTCCCCTTCGCATGTATCGATCATCATGCAGTACCAACGTGAAACGCCGGCATCATCACTCTGTCCCTTGAGTGTAATATCAGCGTCTTCTTTATAGATCCTGCCTCTGAAATGGTCTCGTTTGACGAAATAATGATAAAGCGTGCCTTTGATATGGATCGTACCCGTCTGTGCTTCTCCATGATGAGACTCATAATAGGACAGCGTCTTGTCGATCCGGATCGGGACCGGCAAGAATAAAACGCATAGCAATACGATGCCGGCGATCGCCCATTTCCAGGACCTGAGCCAATGCAGAAAACTATACCACCGCGCGATCCGTCTTTTCTTCTGCTTAGACTCACTCTCTATCGTTTCACCATTGATGGAAATGGCGGTTCCTACAGTTTCGCTACCATCATCGAACAGCTCCGGATGCTCTTTTTCGAACCGTTTTCTTTCACGTTCTACTTTTTTAGGATCTTCCTCCGGCGCGGTATAGCGCACTTTAAGGCCTGCCTCAGCCCGCAGCTGCTGCAGTCGGATCTGATCTTCACTTTGTCGTGGAAGCTGATCCATAATGTCCCCCTCCTCCCATGTTCTGCTTTCAGTATATAGCAAAAGAGCCCTTGATCACAAGGGCTCTGGGATAATCGGGTGAAATCAGGGATAAGCGCTTACATCTCCTTGAGCGGCGTCTGACAGAGCTTCTGCCACAGGTCATCGACTCGCTGCGCCAGGCCATAGTTGACCTTGTCACACTTGAGCAGAAAACGCTCGGTGTCTTTGACTTCCTCGTCGCTCAAGCGGCATAACTTACGGAAAGCTGCCCAGTCCTCGGCACGCTCCGACTGCAGGAACCGCAGTTCCTCTTCCAGACGGGCTTCTACATAGTCCAGGATCAGGTCCTGGAAATCATCCGCATAGGTCGTCCAGTAGGACTCATCGGAAAGCTCGTTCTCCGTGGCCAGGATCCTGCGGCCGGTATACTCACCCATCAATTCGGACACGAAGGTATAGGTCTGATCCCTCAGATCCCCATCCGGCAGTAATACGCCGTCCAGGCGCTCGTTTTCCGGATCCAGTGTATCCTCGACCGCTTCTTCCGGATCCACGTCTGCCAGAACGTAATGGCGATTGTACTTTAATACGTCGCGCACCTTGTCCTCAAGGACCTGCATCAGGTGTTCCTCGTTCAAACGCGCGTCGAACAGGTCCAGAAAATCCTCCTCATCGAACCGGATGCCCTGGTCCTTGCGGTATTGCTCCTTCAAAGCACGGCCGCGTTCGTAGGCTTTCATCGGCGACAGATCCAGCACGCGCTGGTACAAGCGCTCCTTATAGGCATCGAACGCGCGGTAGGCGTCCTCATACAGTTCCTCGATGATATCGGAAGACAGCTTTGTTTTCGGCGCCAAGGCGATGCCCTGTTCCTTCAGATCCTTCAGGATCTCATCCCGATGCACGGGCAGCAGGAGTTCTTCCATTTTCCGGTCTTCGGCCACGTCGAAGGAATCATCGATCTCATCCTCCAGGTTCATGCTCATTTCCTTGAGCAGGATCTCCTGGTGAGAAAGCAATGATTCATTGGCCGCTGCGAAATATTCCCGGAAGGTCTCATACTCCCAAAGCATCTGATAAAAGACCGCGTCCGTGGGCCGCAGTTCCTCGATGCGCTCGTAAAAATCAGAAGCGATGCGATCGATCACCGCATGGGTGTCGACCGCATCGATCAGGTCTTTTTGGATTTGTTCTAATAAGATCATTTCTTGTCTTTCCACAGTGTCGTCAGATGCCAGATCCGATCGTTGTAATCCTGGATGGAACGATCCGCAGCGAATACATGTGCGCCAGCCACATTGATGATGGCCTTCTTGTTCCAGGTCTGGCTATCCTTGAACTGCTCACCGGCGATACGCTGTACACGGCAGTAATCCTCGAAATCAGCCAGGACCAGGTACGGATCGGCCGTGCCGAATCCATTACCGATGATCAGGGAATGTACGATGTCCTGATAGGAGACGAAGTGTCCGCCTTCACGTCCGATCCCGTTCTGGATGGAATTCAGGATGCGGGACAGCCACATGTTCTGCTGATAGTAGTTCATGGCATTGTAGCCATTGCGCTGCAGATCCAGCACTTCATCCTTACGCAGACCGAAGATGAACATGTTCTCTTCACCAACGGATTCACAGATCTCGATGTTGGCACCATCCATCGTACCGATGGTCAGCGCACCATTCAGCATGAACTTCATGTTGCCGGTACCGGATGCTTCACGACCGGCTGTGGAGATCTGCTCACTGAGGTTGGCAGCGGGCATAAGGATCTCCGCGATGGAAACCTTATAGTCCTCCAGGAAGACGACCTTCA
>JAILDJ010000230.1 GCA_024689505.1 Clostridiales bacterium | reverse complement strand
TGGATGATGCCATGGGCGGAGTCGTCCTGCTGGCCGCGTTTGCGGTTCGAGATGCAGATCGCTTCGGCAAGGGCGGGCTCGCGTTCGGGTGTCACGGCACGGCCCGGCCAGACATCGTAATGATGGGACACATGGCGATGATTGTAGTTTTCTTCCACGGTGGGCCAGGCCCATTCCTTCAAACCACCGTCTTCATCCAGCCAGTAGACCGGCAGATCGCCGAGCTGCTGTTGCCAGTGGGGGATCTCATCCTCACGGATCTTAAGGATGCGGCATGCGGTGATCAGGTTAGTCAAGACCTCGCGGCAGATGGCAATGTCCATCACAGAGTTGATCCGTGTCGGGTTGATATTACGACCGGTAACGGTGCCGTAATCCGGATTCGGCGTAGGATCTTCCGGCGAGAAGGAAGGATAGAAGATGACTTTGCCGCGTTCATCCCGGTCACAGGCATAATCCTCGAAGAATAAGGCGATCTCTGCAAGGGCGGGCACGACGCGATCTCTTAAGAAATCCTTGTCTCCGGTGCAAAGGTAATAATTCCAGAATTCGTTGTAGATCCATCCGAGACAGCCGGTCCAGCAATAATGAGGATAGGTGCGTGAGAAATGATAGAGCAGTCCGGAGTCATAGTCACAATGGACGCTCGCAAGCAGACCTCTGGCACCGAAGAGGCGTTGGGCATTCGTGCGGAAATCGTCGAACTTGGACTCATAATACCTGAAATACACGTCCATTTCCTCGAACAGTCCCGTGTTGTTGCCGGCGCAGACCTGCAGATTGGTGTTGATATTATGCTGTCCCCACATCGGCGGGATCAGGCCCGTGTCGATGATCTGATAGAAGCGCCCCATATCGTAGAGCTTGTCCATCAAGGCCGGATCCAGCAGGGATCTGCTGCGGCTGCGGGAGAGCAGTTCTTCGCCGGAAAGCAGGTAGTCGTCCGTATCCGGGCCGGCAAGATATAACTCGCTGCGGGCCATCTTTTCGCCCAGGATCCGGCGATTGTGCGCTTCGAAGGCGTCAAAATCCATCGGCAGCTGCATGAGGTCTTCGGCCAGGGCTGTTTCACAGCCAAAGGCAAAATGGTTTTCGATGCGGATGGCCTTGGCGATGACGACCAATGTATCCGCGCCGGTGACGCGGATCCCGTCGCCTTCGACCTGGGTCTGGCCTCCGGTGGGCAGGAAGCGCAGCAGGACTACGTAGCCTTTCGCCCCGAAGGCCGGGTCATAGGCGCAGGCCACCGTAAAGAGGTCCGGTGTCCTGGTCATGCGGAATTCCGCGCCTTTCAGGATCTCCCGGCCGAAGATCTTCATGCCGATGGGGAGACGGAGCGTGAGTGTCATGTTCAGCTGACCTTTGGGTGCGGTAAAGCGGAATGCGGTCACGTCATGTGCCCAGTCAGCCAGCGCTTCGTGGGCAAAGGAACCGCGGGCATCCGTCCACACGGTGGAGATTCTGCCGGTATGCAGGTCGGTCCATCGCAGATAGTCGTGGATATCCGGGCCTTTTTCTGTGTCCGCGGTGAGCCAGAAGGCTTTGTGCAGCCGCAGAGATTCTGTGGGATAGACGATCCGTGCATCCATGTTCATACGCTTGTCGAAACCGGCTTCCCGCAAGGCTTTGTCGAGGATCTTGTCAGCCTCGTCCGACCGGCCGGCCATCACGAGGCGGCGGATCTCCCCAATGTAGGGACGAAGATCCGGAGGCAGGGGCGTTTCGCGCCATTTGGGTTCATAGAGCAGCTCCTGCGTGACACAGATCTCATCGTGCCAGGGATCGCCGGAGACATCGATCCGATGGGAACCGTTGCCGGTATAGAGCCAGTCGGAAGGTTCGGCCCCGGGAGAGATGGAGCAGACGTTATGCAGTGGCAGAACGCCTCTGCGCGACTGCAAGGGCATATAAGGGTAAGGATACCGGAGCTGTGCGGTGGGGATCATGCGCGTTCTCCTTTCTGCTTTCAGAATGATATGAAAAAAGGACTGCACGAGCAGTCCTTGCTTTTCAGATGCTTACAGAGCGGCAGCCAGTGCGCGCTCCAGATTGCGGGCCAGCTGGTCCGGACATGAGGTGCCGCGGCCGGCGCAGTCGATGTTCTTCATGCGGCGGATCGCATCATGGACTTCCATGCCTTCGACCAGAGCCGCAACACCCTGCGTATTGCCGTTGCAGCCGCCATCGAACTGCACGTTTTTAACGATGTTGTCTTCGATATCAAAAGAAACGCCGCGAGAGCAGGTGCCCACGTTGTTGAATGTGAATCTTGCCATTTGTAAAAACTCCTTTATCTTATGATCATACGTATTATAACGGCTGCAGAGGAAAATGTAAAGAAATCATGTTGAAGAAATTGGAATTGCATGCTAAAATACAGGTTAGAAATGGAGGTTCACGCATGAGATTTAACACCATCGGCATCATCTGCGCCATGGACGAGGAGATGGAGCAGGTCGTACTGCATTTGGATCATGTGCATACGGTCCTGGAACAGGCGGGCCTGAAGTTTATTGAAGGCACGGCCTCAGGTCTCACCGTCTACGTCGTCAGATGCGGCATCGGCAAGGTCAATTCCGCGCTGTGCTCGCAGATCATGATCGACAAGCTGGATCCCGACGCGGTCCTGAACATCGGTGTCGCCGGTGCTTTGGACGATGCGCTGGAGCAGGGGGACATCCTGATCTCCCGAAGTGCGCAGCAGCACGATTTCGATACGAGCCAGCTGGGGGATCCGAAAGGAATCATTTCGCGGATGGACACCAGCATCTTTCCGGCGGATCCGGACCTGATCCAGGCGGCGGAGGAAGCGGCTGAGGCAGCGGGCCTTCATTATTGCCTGGGCAAGGTGGTCAGTGGGGATCAGTTCATTGCGGATGAGGCTAAGAAGAACGAGCTGATCGAGCTGTTCCAGGGCAGCTGCGCGGAGATGGAAGGCGCCGCCATGGCACATGTCTGCTACCTGAACCGCAAACCCTGGGTCATCCTGCGGTCGATCTCCGATAAGGCGGACGGGCAGGCGGAACTCAGTTATCCGGAATTTCTGCCGCTGGCAACAAAGCGTGCCGGTGTGCTGTTCCAACACATCATAGAAAAACTTTAGGAGGTAAGTGAGCATGATCTTAGTCACTGGCGGAGCCGGCTATATCGGCAGTCACACCTGTGTCGAACTGATCCAGGCAGGGTATGAGGTCGTCATCGTAGACAACCTGAGCAATTCCAAGTATGAGGCGGTGCGCCGTATCGAAAAGATCACGGGAGTCCTGCCGAAATTCTATGAGGTCGACATCCTGGACGAGGAAGGTCTGAACAAGGTCTTCGACGAGAATCCGATCGATGCGGTCATTCATTTTGCAGGTCTTAAGGCAGTCGGCGAGTCCGTACGTCTGCCGCTCAAATACTATCATAACAACATCACAGGTACCCTGGTCCTGTGCAACGTGATGCAGAAGCATGGCGTCAAGAAGATCGTCTTCAGTTCTTCTGCCACGGTCTATGGTGATCCGGCGTTCATCCCGATCACGGAGGAGTGCCCGAAGGGACAGTGTACCAACCCCTATGGCTGGACCAAGTCCATGATCGAGCAGATCCTGACCGATATCAATACCGCGGACCCGGAGTGGGACGTCATCCTGCTCAGATACTTCAACCCGGTCGGTGCGCATGAGAGCGGTCTGCTGGGCGAGGATCCGAACGGTATCCCGAACAACCTCATGCCGTACATCCAGCGCGTCGCCATCGGCAAGCTGGATCATCTGAATGTCTTCGGCAACGACTATGCCACTCCGGACGGTACCGGTGTGCGAGACTACATCCATGTGGTAGACCTGGCCATCGGCCATGTGTACGCGGTGAAGAAGGTCCTGGAGCCGGTGGGCGTGAAGATCTACAACCTGGGTACGGGCAAAGGTTCATCCGTTCTGGACATCGTCAACGCGTACAGCAAGGCTTGCGGCCACCAGATCCCGTACGTATTCGCACCGCGCCGCGCGGGCGATATCGCCACCAACTACGCAGATCCGGCGAAAGCCTTCGCCGAACTGGGCTGGAAGGCCGAACGCGATATCAACAAGATGTGCGAAGATTCCTGGAATTTCGTACAGAAGAATCCGGACGGACTCCAGGATATGGACTGAATCCCTTTCTGAAAACGATACGGGGAGGTGCCGCATATGAAACTGGCAGTACAGACCGGCGGACCGGCTGAACGGCTTGGTCTGGATCAGGCATACCGCCTGATCGCGGAACTGGGTTTTGACGGGGTAGATGCCAACGTGGATCATTTGCTTTCCTACGGTGACATCCTGCATAAAAAACTGCCGCAGATCTTTCTTGGCAGCGACAAGGATGCGGTCGAGGCTTTCCGACCCTGGGGAGAGGCAGCCCGAAAGTACGATCTGGACAACTATCAGGCGCACGCGCCGTTCCCATCCCTCATCTACGATCCGGAGGATCCGGATTATAACGATGCCCTTGTGAAAATGCTGCGTAAGACTGTGCTTGGCTGTGCTTCCATCGAGTGCTACCATTTGATCATCCATCCATTCTTTTACGGGTATGAGCATATGATGACACCGGAGGAAGAGTGGGAGACCAACATCGACAGGTACAGCCGGCTGATTCCCGTCGCAAAAGAGACAGGCGTGATGATCTGTCTGGAAAACATGTTTTCCGGGTATAAGGGCAAACTGTACCGCGCTTGCTGCAATGATCCTGCGACCGCCGCCCGATACGTCGATACGCTCAACGAAATCGCCGGAGAGGAGTGCTTCGGGTTCTGTCTGGACACCGGACATGCCCTTTTGGCAGGCAACGATATTTTCAGTTTCATGACGACACTGGGCAGCCGTATCCACGCTTTCCATGTGCATGACAACGATGGGATCCGCGATCAGCACATTGCGCCTTATACAGGGATCCTGGACTGGAACCGGTTTATCGAGGGGCTCAAGGCGATCCGCTTTGATAAGACTTTGAGCTTCGAGACCTTCAATATCTGGAACACAGTGGATCAGGAAGTCGCCCCGGAGATGATGCGTTTCATCTTAAGCTGCGGGCGGATGTTCATGAAACGGGCATCCGTTGATTGAAAAGCAAAACAAAGAAATAAAAAAATACCTTGGCCGAATCGATTTCGGTCAAGGTATTTTTTGACATAGACTTTATCTCAGATACAGCTGCGCTCCGTCGCTGTCGACGACCAGTTCCTGCCCTGTATGTACGTTGCCCTCGATGATGCGGCGGGCGAGCAGGGTCTCCACATGACGCTGGAGATAACGCCTGAGCGGACGCGCACCATAGACCGGGTCGTAGGCCTGTTCGATGATCAGGTCCTTGGCCTCGTCGGTCACGCGCAGGGACAGCTGCTGATCCTTCAGACGGCGGTTCAGATCGCCGAGCATCAGATCGATGATCTTGCGGATCTGGTCACGAGCCAGCGGCTTGTAGAAGACGATGGCGTCCAGACGGTTCAGGAATTCCGGTCGGAAGGACTGACTGAGCAGATGTTCGACCGCCTGTTTGGCTTCCGGACGGATCTCGCCGGCTTCATCGATGCCTTCCAGCAGGAACTGAGAGCCCAGGTTGGAGGTCAGGATCAGGATCGTGTTCTTGAAGTCCACGGTACGTCCGTGCGAATCCGTGATACGTCCGTCATCCAGGACCTGCAGCAGCACGTTGAATACGTCCGGATGGGCCTTTTCGACCTCATCGAACAGGACGACGCAGTACGGATGCCTGCGGACAGCTTCCGTCAGCTGACCGCCTTCATCATAACCGATGTATCCCGGAGGCGCACCGATAAGACGGGAGACAGAATGCTTCTCCATATACTCGCTCATATCGATGCGGACCATGTTGTGTTCGTCGTCGAAGAGGGCCTGCGCCAGTGCTTTGGCAAGCTCTGTCTTGCCGACACCGGTGGGGCCGAGGAACAGGAAGGAACCCAGAGGACGGTTCGGGTCCTGGATGCCCGCACGGGAGCGCAGGATCGTCTCAGCGACCTCGGTCACGGCTTCATCCTGACCGATGACCCGCTTGTGCAGTTCATCATCCAGATGCAGGAGCTTTTCGCGCTCGCCTTCCATCAGCCGGGCCACCGGGATGCCGGTCCAGCGGGCGATGATCCGGGCGATCTCCTCATCGGTGACGGCGCCGCGCAGATACCTGGCACTGCTGCCATCGTGCTCCTGGGCTTCGGCTTCTTCCAGAGCTTTCTTGAGCTGCGGCAGGCGGCCGTAGTTGAGTTCCGCGGCTTTGTTCAGATCGTAGTTTCTTTCTGCCAGTTCGATCTCGGAGTTGACCTGTTCGATCTCCTTGCGCAGCTCCTGTACTTTGCCGAGAGACTCTTTTTCCTGCTCCCAGCGGGTCTTCATGACCTTCAGTTCGTCGCGCAGGGAAGCAAGCTCTTCCTGCAGAGCTGTCAGACGATCCTTGCTCAGATCGTCCTCTTCTTTTTTCAGAGCGGCTTCCTCGATCTCCAGCTGCATGATGCGGCGCGAGATCTCGTCCAGCTCGGTCGGCATGGAGTCCATCTCGGTACGGATGACGGCGCAGGCCTCATCCACCAGGTCGATGGCTTTATCCGGCAGGAAACGATCGGAAATGTAGCGGTTGGACAGGGTAGCGGCCGCGATCAGAGCACCATCGGTGATCTTCACGCCGTGGAAGACTTCGTAGCGTTCCTTCAGACCACGCAGGATGGAGATGGTATCTTCCACCGTCGGTTCTTCCACCATGACGGGCTGGAAACGACGTTCCAGAGCCGCATCCTTTTCTACATACTGGCGGTATTCGTTCAGTGTGGTAGCGCCGATGCAGTGCAGCTCGCCGCGGGCCAGCATGGGTTTGAGCAGGTTGCCCGCATCCATGGCACCGTCGGTCTTGCCGGCACCGACGATGGTATGCAGTTCATCGATGAAGAGGATGATCTGTCCCTCAGAACTTTTGACTTCGTTGAGGACGGCCTTCAGACGTTCCTCGAATTCGCCGCGGTATTTGGCGCCGGCGATCAGCGCACCCATATCCAGCGAGAAAACAGTGCGGTCTTTCAATCCGGCCGGCACGTCGCCGCGGACGATACGCTGTGCCAGACCTTCTACGATAGCGGTCTTGCCGACGCCAGGCTCACCGATCAGGACCGGGTTGTTTTTGGTCTTACGGCTCAGGATGCGGATGACGTTACGGATCTCAGCGTCACGGCCGATGACAGGATCCAGCTTCTGCCGACGGGCGGCATCGACCAGATCGGTACCATATTTCTTCAGCGCGTCGTAAGTGGCCTCCGGCTGATCGCTGGTGACACGGGTGTTGCCCCGGGCCGATTTCAGTACATTCAAAAATCCTTCTTTATCGATACCGAACTGGCGGAACAGATCCTTGATGCTGCGGCTGCCGTTCTCCAACAGGCTGAGGAACAGATGCTCGACGGATACATACTCGTCGCTCATCTTGGCGGCAGTCTTTTCGGCGGCGTTCAATACACGGTCCAGATCCTGTGACACGTAGATGCGGTCCGCTTCGCGGCCGGGCCCGGTGACGCCCGGTTTGCGGGACAGAAGTGCCTCCACAGCCTCGGACAGACGGCCGGTATCGACCTGCATGCGGCCAAGCAGCGCGGGGATCAGCCCTTCGTCCTGCTGGAGCAGGGCCAGCAGCAGGTGCTCGCAGTCCACGCTGGTATGCGTATATTCTGTAGAGATGGATTGTGCGGCCTGGATGGCCTCGATCGATTTTCTGGTGAATTTTTCGGTGTTCATATGCAACCCTCCCATAGTTTCATTGATGATTTTATTGTACTCTAAAACGAATAATCTGTCAACTATATTATATAATCAAAATGACAAATATTTTCGACATGTTTTATGCGGAATGACGAAAAAAATATTTTTGCATTTTGTAAAATTTGTGCTATAATAAAGTATCTATAAGATAATACGTTTCAAGGAGGAGTTTACATGAAACTTATTTTAGCGATCATCCATGACGAGGATGCGCATAAACTCACAACAGCATTGAACAAAAACAACATTCAGGTCACTAAACTTGCCAGTACCGGCGGTTTCCTGCGTGTCGGCAATACCACGATGCTGATCGGTGTTGAGGAAGACCGTGTCGATGTGGTTCTGAACATCATCCATGAGAAGTGCCAGACCAAGAAGCAGATGACCATCGCCAACCAGCCGTACAGCACCTCCCCTGAAGGCTACATTCCGTATCCGATCGAGGTCACGGCAGGCGGGGCTACCGTTTTCGTCATCGACGTTGAGCAGTTCTGCAAATTCTAAAAATGAACGTTTTTACAGGAGTGGCCGGCCATGAGGCGATCCGGGAACGGCTCGCCGCGGCTCTCGATCAGGATACCGTTTCGCATGCGTATCTGTTCGAAGGGATCGAGGGTGTCGGAAAACATACCATGGCCCGCGCATTCATTAAAGCCTTGCTTTGCACTGAGCCGCAGGCGCAGCATATGCCCTGCGGCCACTGTGTGTCATGCCGGACTTTGGATTCCGGCAATCATCCGGATGTCAGCTGGATCCGGCGGGAGAGCGGAAAGAACTCTCTGGGCATCAGGCCCATCCGGGAGCAGCTGGTCGGAGATGTACGTACGCAGCCCTATCAGAGTGCCTATAAGGTCTATGTGGTCGAGGATGCGGATCTCATGACGCCGGAAGCGCAGAATGCACTCCTGAAAACACTGGAGGAACCGCCTTCCTACGTGGTCATCATTCTGCTGGCTTCTACAAGCACCGGTTTCCTGCCCACCATCCTGTCACGTGTCATCACCATCCGGTTCCAGCCTCTGGCGGCGGATGTCATCGCCGGCGCGCTGGTGGAGCGCCTGGGGATGCATGCGGAGCAGGCGGCGGTCACGGCAGCGCTCAGCCGCGGAAGCCTGGGCTACGCGCTGCAGCTTGCAGGTTCGCAGGCCTTTAACGCGCTGCGTGCCGAACTTACCGATATCCTCACGGAATTGCCGCACATGAAGCCTGCGCAGGTCCTGGCGCTGGCTGATTTTTTCGAGCGCAACAAGGACCGGCAGGATACCGTTTTTTCGCTGATCAAGCTGTGGTACCGGGATCTTTTGATGTACCGCTCCACGCATGATGAGAACGCGCTCATCACGCGCGATGCCGCGGAGACCATCCGCGCCTTATCCGCGACCTACACAACGGAGGAAGTCCTGAAGCTCTTTGGCAATGTACAAAAGGCGGAGGATTCGATCCGGCAGGGCGCCCAGTATACTTTCACCATCGACTGGCTGTTATCCACGCTTATATAAAGTGGATTCAATATATATTTTGTTTTAAAGGAGAATAAGTTGGTTACCGTAATTGGAGTCCGGTTCCGGCATGCGGGAAAGGTGTATTACTTTTCTCCCGGGACCCATGAGATCATAAAAGGGGACTATGTCATCGTAGAAACCGCCCGGGGCGTGGAATACGGCCTGGTGGTCAGCGATCCGAAGCTGGCCGGAGATGAAGATATCGTAACGCCGCTGCGCACCATCATCCGCAAAGCGGACGATAAAGATAAAGAAACCTACCAGAAAAACCTGGAACTGGAGAAGCAGGCGTTCCATGTCTGCGAGGAAAAGATCGCGCACCATGAACTGGATATGAAGCTGGTCGACGTGGAATATACCTTCGACGGCAATAAGATCCTGTTCTATTTCACAGCCGACGGCCGTGTGGATTTCCGTGAGCTGGTCAAGGACCTGGCTGCGGTGTTCCGCACCCGCATCGAACTGCGCCAGATCGGTGTGCGCGATGAGACCAAGATGCAGTGCGGCATCGGCATCTGCGGCCGTCCGTTCTGCTGCAGCACCTTCCTTTCGGACTTTGCGCCGGTCTCGATCAAGATGGCGAAGGATCAGAGCCTGTCTTTGAATCCTTCCAAGATCTCGGGTACCTGCGGCCGCCTGATGTGCTGCCTGAAGTACGAGGATGCGACTTATGAAGAACTGAACCGCCGTCTGCCGGACGAGGGGGATACAGTGGAAACGCCGGATGGTACCGGTGAAGTGCTGCACGTCAACGTCCTGCGTCAGCTGGTCAAGGTGGGTGTCACCCAGGAGAAGGGCGATGTCGCCATCAATGAATACTCCGTGGAAGATGTGCGGATCCTGCGGCATAAGCGCCGCAAGGGCAGCATGAATGAAGAAGTCATGGATGCGGAAGAGGAGCGCCAGCTGGAAGCTATGGAGCGCGAGTTCGATGAAGATCGTCCGCGCGACAGGAACCAGCGTGCCAGCCGCCGTCCGCCCAGACAGGATCGCCGCGGCCCGAAGAAGGACGCAGCAAAAGAAGAACCTAAAGCCTGATCGAGATCAGGCTTTTTCGTCTATTTATGAAACAGGAAAACTATCAGAAAGACGGGGAACGGATCGATGATCTGAACCGGAAGGGCTACCGGATCCTGCAGGATCCCGGCGCCTTCTGCTTCGGGATCGATGCGGTCCTGCTGGCGGATTTCGCGAAGGTCGCGCCGGGGGAGAAGGTGCTGGATCTGGGGACGGGCAGCGGTATCCTGCCGCTGCTGATGCATGCCCGGCATCCGGAAGCCCGTTACTTCGGCCTGGAGATCCAGCCGGAGATGGCGGAACGTGCCGAGAGAAGTGTGCGGATGAACGGCCTGGAGCAGGACATTACGATCACCTGCGGGGATCTGCGGCAGATCGGAAACTTTTACGCGGGCCAGTCCATGGATGCGGTCGTCTGCAATCCGCCGTACATGCCGGCCGAGAGCGGGCTGAAAAACGAAGCGGCCTCCCGTACGATCGCGCGGCACGAAGTCACCTGCACCATCGAGGACGTAGCGGTCGCGGCCTCCAGAGTGCTCAAATCCCGGGGACGCTTGTATATCGTGCACCGGCCGGCCCGGCTTGTGGCCGTGTTCAGCGCCCTGACCCGCCATCATCTGGAACCGAAGACGCTGCGCTTTGTGCAGCCTTTCACGGATGCGGCGCCTACGATGATGCTCATCGAAGCAGTCCTGCAGGGCGGCCCGGAATTGAAAACAGCGCCGCCGCTCATCATCTATACATCGCCGGGAACATACACAGAAGAAGTCCTGTCCATCTATGGGATGGACCGGCAGCAATAAGGAGTTTCTATGAGTCAGACAGTAGCAGTATATGGCTGTAACGCCTATGAGAAGGACAAGGTCCGTGCCGCGCTGGAGCAGGCCATCGGGGAGATCGGAGGGCTTGGCGCCTATATGGAGCCCGGCCGTACCGTACTCATCAAGGTCAATCTCATCCTGGGCAAGAAAGCGGAGCGGCATGCGACGACACATCCTGTCTTCGTGCAGGCATTGGGCGAGATCCTGCGGGATTTCGGTATGGACGTCGTGTTGGGCGACAGTCCGGGAGGTCCCTTCAACCAGACAGCGCTCAAGTACATCTACCGCGCCACCGGCATGGAGGAGATCGCGAAGGAGTCCGGCTTCCGGCTCAACGAGAATACCGGGACCATCGAGGTCGATCATACGAACGGTAAGCTGATGAAAAAGCTGACCATGACAGCCATGCTCAAGGATGTGGATTATGTGGTCTCCGCCTGCAAGCTGAAGACCCACAGCATGATGACCTTTACCGGCGCGGCCAAGAACATGTTCGGTACCATTCCGGGGACGGTCAAGGCGGATTATCATGTCCGCATGCCGGAGGAGGAGACCTTCGCCAACGCCCTGCTGGATATCTGCATGGCGGCGCATCCGGTCCTGTCCTTCATGGACGCGATCGTCGGCATGGAGGGCAACGGTCCGACCGCGGGCGTGCCTCGAGCTATCGGCGCGGTCCTGGCATCTCCCGATCCCTGCGCGCTGGATCTTGTCGCCTGCGGTATGATCGGGCTGAAACCCCAGCAGGTGCCCATGCTGCGCCTGGCCATCGAACGGGGCATGCTGGATCCGCAGGAGGTCGTCTGCAAGGGGGATGACCCGGCCGGGTTCCTGGTGCCGGACTTCAGGATGCCGGACCATCTGGAGCATGACTTGCTGCGGGTGAAACTGCCGAAATGGCTCGCCGATCCGATCTCCAAAATGGCGCGTGCCAAGGTGCAGTTCGACCCGAAACGGTGCGTCGGCTGCGGTGTCTGTGCGGCCAACTGTCCGCCGAAGGCGCTGACGATGATCCGGGATCAGGCCACAGGCAAAGCCCGTCCCTCCGTCGACCACAAGAAGTGCATCCGCTGTTTCTGCTGTCAGGAACTGTGTCCGCAGGAAGCGGTCCGGGTCCATGAATCCATCATCTTCAAGATCGCGAACAAACTGTAAGGGGAAGCCATGGAAGGTAGACTATCGATCTGTGCCACGCCGATCGGCAATCTGGAGGATATCACCCTCAGGGTGCTGCGCACCTTGAAGGAGGCGGATCTCATCGCAGCGGAGGATACCAGGCAGACCATCAAACTGCTGAATGCCTACGACATCGAAACACCGATGATCAGCTATCATAAATTCAACGAGCAGACGCGGGGACCGCAGCTGGTGCAGATGATGCAGGAAGGAAAGCACATCGCGCTGGTCAGCGATGCAGGGACGCCTGGCATCTCGGATCCCGGCGAGACCCTGATCCGTCTGTGCTATGAAGCAGGGGTCCCTGTAACGTCCCTGCCCGGTCCTTCGGCCTTCGTCACCGCGATGACGCTCTCCGGCCTGCACATGAGGCGGTTCGTTTTTGAAGGCTTCCTGCCGACGGATAAAAAGGAGCAGCAGGCCTTGCTGGAGAGCCTGCGGACGGAGACCCGGCCGGTCCTGTTCTATGAGGCGCCCCATCATCTGACACGTACGCTGGAGACCCTCGGGACCGCGGTGGGAGACCGGCGTGTGGTGACCGTGCGGGAACTGACCAAGAAGCATGAGGAGCGCCGCTCAGGCACCATTGCGGAACTGCTTGCAGCCTATGAGGAAGATCCGCCGCGCGGAGAATTCGTCATTATCGTGGATGGCGCCGATCCGGAAATGTTACGGCAGGAAGAGGAAAAACAGTGGGAGGATCTTTCCATCGAGGAACATATGGCGCTGTACCCGGATCTGCCTGAAAAAGAGGCTATGAAACGGGTTGCGAAAGACCGCGGCATCCGCAAACAGGACGTGTATGCGGCGCTCAAATCCTGAAATTACGCATTGTAGAATCACATGATTCGTGCTATCATAAGAGTACTAAAACAGAAACGAGGTTTCAGTATGGACAACTGTATCTTCTGCCGGATCATCCGGGGTGAGATCCCTTCCAAAACCGTCTTTGAAAACGAGCATTTCAAGGTCATGCTGGATATCGGGCCGGCGTCCCGCGGCCACGTGCTGATCCTGCCGAAAGAGCATTACAGCGATCTCTTCGAACTGCCGGAGGAGCTTGCGGCGGAAGTACTGCCGCTGGCACAGAAGATCGCCTCCGGCGTAAAGAAAGCGTTCCGGCCCGCCGGTGTCAAACTGGTACAGAACAATGGTGCCATGGCGGGTCAGACCGTCATGCATTTCCACCTGCATATCATTCCCTGCTACGATGGGACCGAGGTCGGTGAGTGGAAGCCGGGCAGCCCGTCCGCAGAAGAACTGGAGATCATCCAGACTGCCATCAAGGAGGCGCTTGCATGAACAAAAGCAGGGCCAAGACCATCGTCCTGACCGGCGGCGGGACCGCCGGCCACGTATCACCGAACATCGCGCTGCTGCCGCGCCTGAAAGAGGACGGCTACGATATCCATTATATCGGCAGCTATGATGGGATCGAGCGCGGTCTGATCGAAGCGGAGGGGATCCCCTATCATCCCATTTCCTCCGGCAAACTGCGCCGTTACAGGAGCCTCCGGAACCTGACAGATCCTTTCCGGGTGCTGCACGGTTTCTTCCAGTCCCTGCGTCTGCTGGGCAAACTGAAACCGAACGTCATCTTCTCCAAGGGCGGTTTTGTCAGCGTGCCCGTGGCGCTTGCCTCCCGCATCCGCCGCATCCCCTGCGTCATCCATGAGTGTGACATGACGCCGGGTTTGGCCAACAAACTGGCCATTCCCTTCGCGGCCCGCATCTGCACCAATTTCGAGGAAACGGTGGCACAGATCAAGGGCGGGAAGGCTGTCCATACCGGCACGCCGATCCGGGAAAGCCTGGCCGAAGGCAGCAAAGAAACAGGGCTTGCGCTCTGCGGGTTCACTGCTGACAAGCCGGTCATCATGGTGACGGGCGGCAGTCAGGGAGCCGGTGCCATCAATGAAGCGGTGCGCAGGGCACTGCCGGAACTCACCAAAAAGTTTCAGATCGCGCATCTGTGCGGAAGCGGCAAACGTGAAGATGCTCTGGATGGGACTGAAGGGTACCATCAGATCGAATATGCGGGTCCCGAAATGAAGGACCTGTACGCCGCGGCGGATATCATCATCAGCCGGGCCGGCGCCAATACACTGGCCGAGATCCTGTCTCTGGCCATCCCCAACATCCTGATCCCGCTGCCGCTGTCTCAGAGCCGGGGCGATCAGATCCTGAACGCGGCATCCTTCAAGAAGAAGGGCTACAGCTGCGTATTGCCGGAAGAAGAAATGAACACGGAAACGCTTGTGGAAGCGGTCCTCGCCACCTGGGAAAACCGCCAGGCATATCGGGACGCCATGCTTGCCGCACCGGACAAAAACGGACTGGAAGCGGTTCTGAACATCATAAGGGAGGAGACCAAGGAATCATGACCGATATCAAAATGCTGGTGGAAGAATTAGTTGCCTACGCGTTGGACCGCAACCTCATCGAGGCGCCGGACGCCGTTTACAGCCGCAATCTGCTGATGGATCTTCTGAAACTGGAAGAGCCGGCTGAAGGGATCGAGCAGGGCCAGCCGCCTGTGGAAGCATTCGAAGCCGCCCGCGCCAAATGCACCGGTCTTACCCCACAGCCCATCCTGGACGAGATCCTGGATTATGCGGTGGAAGCTGGCATCCTGGAGGATGATACCGTCACGCTCCGGGATCTGATGGATGCGCGGATCATGGGCTTCTTCATGGCCCGTCCGTCCGACCTGGTCCATACCTTCTGGAAGAACTACGAAGAAAGCCCTGAAAAGGCTTCCGAGTACTTCTACGACCAGTCCCGCGCCAGCCACTATATCATGACCGAGCGCGTTGCCAAGAACCTGTACTGGACCGCACCTACTCCGTACGGCGACCTGGAGATCACAGTCAACCTGTCCAAGCCGGAGAAGGATCCGCGGGAGATCGCGAAGCTGAAGTATCTGAAATCCTCGTCCTATCCGAAGTGCATGCTGTGCATCGAGAACGTAGGCTATCAAGGCCGTCTGAATCATCCGGCCCGCCAGAATCTGCGTCAGATCCCCATGTATCTCAATAACGAGAACTGGTACTTGCAGTATTCTCCGTATGTATACTATAACGAGCACTGCATCCTGCTCAAGGGCGAGCATGTGCCGATGAAGATCAACGTGGATACGTTCCGCCGTCTGTTCGCTTTCATCGAAGTGCTGCCGCACTATTTCATCGGGTCCAATGCGGGCCTGCCGGTCGTCGGCGGCTCCATCCTGAGCCACGAGCACTATCAGGGCGGCCATCATGTGTTCCCGATGGAGAAGGCCTCTATCCGTGCTTCTTATACGCATCCGGAGCATCCGGAAGTTTCCATCGGCCTGATCAACTGGCAGATGGCGGGCATCCGTCTGGCCGGCAAGGAGAAGGACAGGGTCATCGCCTTGGCCGAGCATTTCCTGAACGCCTGGGAAGCCTATACCGACGAGGACGCGTGCATCCTGGCCGAGACGATCGAAAACGGTGTGCCGACGCCGCATAACGCCATCACGCCGATCGCACGCTTCAACGCGAAGGGTGAGTACGAGATCGATCTGGTCCTGCGCAACAACCTGACCAGTGAAGAATTCCCGGATGGGATCTATCATCCGCATCCGCATCTGCATCACATCAAGAAAGAGAATATCGGCCTGATCGAAGTCATGGGCCTGGCGGTCCTGCCGGGACGACTGGAGAAGGAGCTGAAGCTGATCGCTTCCCTGCTTACAGGCGAGAAGACTCTGGATCAGTTCGATGCCGCGGAGCAGGAGAGCCTGGAGAAGCATATGGACTGGATCCATGCCATGCAGGCGCAGTACGGGATCGTCGCTTCCAGAGAAGAAGCCGAGGAGATCGTACGTCAGGAAGTCGGCCGCAAATTCTCGGAAGTCCTGGAGTGCGCGGGTGTGTATAAGAATACGCCGGAAGGCTACGCGGCCATCGACCGCTTCATGACCAGTGCCGGCTGTGTAAGGAGCTGAATCGTAACATGAAACGTATTTGGGCGGCGCTTTTGCTTGTCTTCGTCCTGTTCAGCCTGACCGGCTGCGGGACAGATCCCTATGAAAAGCAGTTCCAGATGCCGAAAAAGGGCGATACCATCGCCGTGATCCATACCAACAAGGGTGATATCACCGTCCGTTTCTTCGAGGAAGAAGCGCCGAAGGCGGTGGAGAATTTCGTTACATTGTCGCAGCAGGGCTACTATGATGGAGTAATCTTCCACAGGGTCATCAAAGATTTCATGATCCAGGCCGGGGATCCCACGGGTACCGGACGCGGCGGAGAGAGCATATATGACGGCCCGTTCAAAAATGAGAACGTCTCGTATCTTTCCCCATACCGCGGCGCGCTGTGCATGGCCAATGCCGGAGCGGATGGAACCAACACCAGCCAGTTCTTCATCGTGACCGATAAGGATACGGATGTCAAGCGCGTGGAGACGGCCAATAAGGAGAACGACAAGTCCCTGCATATCGACAAGCGCAAGATCGAGCAGTACCGCAAACATGGCGGCGCGCTGTGGCTGGACTTTGAGATCAGCAAGGCGCTGAACACCGCTTTTGGTTCCACGCCCGCGGCGCACACGGTCTTCGGACAGGTCATCGACGGTATGGATGTGGCGGACGCCATCAACCAGGTGGAAGTCTACAACGAGATGGAAATGAAAGAGGCCAATATCGACACGCCGGGTCAGACCGACGTACTCGAGAACAAGCCGAAGGAAGACGTCGTCATCACATCCATCGAGATCAAAAAATACGGGGAATGAGACGGAAGTCCAAAAAAACCAACTTTTAGAGTAAAAACAATTGAATTTGCAAAACTATTATTATATAATAAATTAGATACCATATAGAGGTAGAGCAAAAAACGACATAGAAGGTGGTGCAACAGCGAATGGGTGAAGAATTAAAAGTCTCTGCATTTGCGATGTCGATCGCGGCGCAGGCACAGAATCTGAACAATGTATTCGTCAACGGACGCTACGTCACAGCAGCTGAAGAGCGTTCCGTAATCAATAAGGTTGCTCATGCGGATTTCCAGGTCTATGGGATCAGCGATGGTAAGATCAAGGGCGGACATCCTGAAGAGGGTGCTTTCCCGACGGTATCCGCCATGCAGCGTCTGCAGCGTCTGCAGGCCGACATGGCCGAAGAGAACCGTATCGACAAGGATAAGATCTGGGACTATCTTGTCGAGACCAACCGCAGCATGAAAGAATACCGTACCGGCATCGAGGCCGAGGACGGCGGCGCCTCCATGGCAGCCCTCTTCCTGCATGGCAATCGCGGTCTGGCTGTTCATCTGGGCGACAGCCGTATCTACGTCATCCGCGGCGGCCGCATGCTGCAGATCACGGAGGATCATCTCCAGGCTACCGATCTGTACAAGTACGGTGTCATTACACAGAAGCAGGCTGAAGTCCATAAGCGGGATTCCCGCCTTACCGCGTTCATCGGCATGGACGATATTTATGACGCGGAAGATACGGTCTTCTCCAAGTTCTTCGTCTTCTATCCGGACGATCTGTTCATCATCTGCAACGATGGAATTACCGATTATATTTCCAATGAGGAACTGGAGCGCCTGATCCGCGGTATGCGTGATGCATCTGCTGATGAAGTCGCGCAGACGCTCATGGGCAAGATCGGCGCAGTCAGCGGCGATGATAAAACGCTCATCGTACTGCATATCGACGATGCACCGGGCAGCGCCGCTCCGCAGCGCGGAACATCCGCAATGCCGCAGCGCGAGAATTTCGAGCGTGAGGCCCCGCAGGATGAGACGCAGAAACCTGTGTCTCAGACGACGCAGCTTACCGGCATCACGACCGGCATCATCGAAGAGGAAGAGCGCAGAAGAGCGCAGGATCCGGACGATCCTGATTACAATATGGATGAGGACGACGAGGAAGGACCGAGCCTGGTCGACAAGATCCTGGGCAATCCCAAGCGTCTTGCCATCATCCTGGGCGGCATCCTTCTGCTCATCATTCTGATCGCTCTCATTTCCAAACTGGGCGGCGGCAAGAAGAACAATAAGGTCCCGAAGGACAACAGTTCCGAGTCCTCCATCAGCGAGGAGATCTCCGAGGACATCTCCGACAGCAGTGTGATCAGCGACAGCAGCGAGAGCAGCGTCGTCACTCCGGATCAGTCCGATTCTTCCGACAGCAGCACGGAAGACAGCTCTACGCCGGCCGGAACGGACGAGTCCAGCGACGAGCTTGATGATTCTTCCGACAGCTCTGAGGAGAGCAGCGCAGGCCCGACCGAGACGGGTACGTACACGGTCGAAGCTGGCGATACGTTGTATGGCATCATCGTGGATCACTATGGTTCCTACGACGAAGCGATCCTTGAATATCTCCAGGAGCACTACGATATCGATCCTGGCAACCTGCAGATCGGTCAGGAGATCACGCTTCCGACACTGGAAGAGATGGGTCTCGAATAAAAACAGAGAAAAACTAATATGTTAACATGCGGATGGTGTCAGAGACGGGTTCTTTGGCACCATTTCCTTCGCTTGAAAGCGAAGCTTTGGCGCGTGTAACGGGAAGGGATATGAAGTTTTGAGTCTAGAAAAAACCAAACCCCGCGGCAGATTCAGAAAGGCGATCGCCTGGATCCTGGGATCGGTCGTGGGCGGATCGCTCATTGGGATCGCGCTCGTTGCGGCGCTGGATATTTCCTTCAACAAGGCAAGAAGCAGTCATACGGCACCTAAAGCGGAAACGGTTTCCGTGACGGATAACGGGTACAGCGGCAACTCCACACAGGCGAAGGTCGCACCGGTCGTACTGAACGATCAGTTGAAGCAGACGGCGGAGCAGGCGCAGCATGCGGTCGTATCCATCGTGGCGCACGTCAGTGTGGATACGGTGTTCGGACGGCAGGACGGTGCCTCCATCGGTTCCGGCATCGTATACCGGATCGAAAAGGACCGGATCCTGATCGTGACCAACGCCCACGTCGTGGAAGGTGCGGGGGATCTGTTCTTGTATTTCGACGTGGAGAATCTGGCTCCGGTCACACTGAAGGGGCAGGACGCCGAGCAGGATCTGGCGGTCCTGGAAGTGAAAACGGAGGATCTGCCGGAGGCCTATAAAGACGATCTTACGACGATCGAGTGGGCTGACAGTGACAAAGTGCGGGCAGGGGACGTGTGTATGGCGGTAGGATGCCCCTACAGCCTGGAATATACAGATTCTGTTGCATTGGGCATCATCAGCGGTACACAGCGTGAGATCTCCTATGATGGGAAAACGCTGACAGTCATGCAGACCGATGCCGCTATCAATCCCGGAAATTCCGGCGGTGCCATGATCGATGGCGAAGGCAGATTGATCGGTATCGTTTCAGCAAAGATCGATATGAATTCCGTGGAGGGCATGGGATTCTTCATCCCGGCCAACACAGCGCGGCCGATCGTCGATGAGCTGATCGAAAAAGGCAGCATCGACCATCCGTCCCTTGGTATCGCACGGTATGATGTCATCTCCGAAAGCATTGCCGAGATTTATGACGTGCCGGTCGGCCTGATCGTATATGCTGTCACACCGGGTTCCGCAGGGGACAGGGCAGGCCTTGTGAGCGGTGATATCATCACGGAGATCGATGGGCAGAGCATCAAGGAGCTGACCGATATCAACCGGATCCTGGATCAGTACAAGATCGGGGATACGGTGGAGCTTACGGTCATCCGGGTGCGCGGCGGGCAGGAGCCCGTCAAGATGCAGCTGACGCTGGTCAGCAGCCTGGAGCAGGAAGAAACGTCGGGGTCGTTCTTCAACGACGGAGAATAAACAATTACATAAGAAAAGAAAGCAGGAGCTATGATCACAGTCGTCATCTTTGAGCCGGATCCCATGGTCAGCCGGATCCTCACCGAAGCCGTGCAAGGCAGGGAAGGGCTCGAAGCGGCAAAGACTGTCAGAGATATCAAACAGCTGTCACATGTTTTCGAAGAAACCCATCCACAGCTGCTTCTTGGCGAGACCGCGGAAGCGGGTCTCCCGGAATGGGTCCGGGAGATGCGGGACAGAGGGATCCGGTTCGATCTGCTGCCTGTCACCCGGGAAAGGGACGCCGTGCAGTATCTGCAGGTCTTCTCTCTGGGGATCGTCGATTATCTGATCAAGCCATTTCAGATGGAGCGGCTGGCAGCGGCGTTGGATCGGTACGTGCGGTGGAAGCAGGGCCTGCTGCCCGACCAAAGACTGTCACAGCGGCAGCTGGACCGTCTCCTGTATCTGCCCGGCAGTGCATATGAGGAGCCGTTTTACGGCAATGAGAATACCCGGCAGAAGATCCTGTCCTACGTCACCGGACGCGGCGGGGAAAGCTTCACAGCGGCGGAGGCGGCCCGTGCGGTGGGCATTTCGCAGACGACCGCACGGCGGTATCTGGAGCTCCTGGAAAAACAAGGCCAATTGGAAGTCCTGCAGGAATACGGTCACATCGGCCGTCCTGTCCATCACTATCGAACAAGGGAGAGAGAATCTATATGAACACCATGATCCTGGCAACCAAAAACGCGGGCAAACTCCGGGAAGTCCGGGAGATCTTTCCGGAACTGACCATCCTTTCCATGAGCGAGATCGGTCTGGATCCCGAGATCATTGAGGACGGTACGACGTTCGCGGAGAACGCGCTGATCAAAGCGCGTGCGGTGCATGAGGCCCTGGGAGAAAACCCGGAAGGCTATGCGGTCATCGCGGATGATTCCGGTATCGAGATCGATTATATGGACAAGGCGCCGGGCGTCTATTCTTCCCGCTATCTGGGCGAGGATACTTCCTATACCTACAAGAATCAGGTGATCCTGGACAACCTGAAGGACGCTGGCCCAGGGCAGCGCACATGCCGCTATGTCGCGGCCATCGCCGTAGTTTTGGCGGACGGTCAGGAGCTTGTGACCGAGGAAGCGTGCGAGGGTGAGATCGCTTACAGTCCGGCCGGCGAGGGCGGCTTTGGCTACGACCCGATCTTCTACGTGCCGATGTATGGCAAGAACATGGCGGAGCTGACGCCGGATGAAAAGAACCGCATCTCACACCGCGGCAAGGCACTCAGGAGGATGCGTGCATGCTTACAAGCTGGAAAGTTCTGGTGATCAGCGATACGCATGGACGTATCACGCGGGCAGCGATGCTGATCAAAGCATTGGCAGGTGCCATCGATGCCGTGTATTTCCTGGGGGATCATATCGAAGACGGGGAAGAGCTGTCACGCATGTTCCCGCGGTTGGCGTTTTTGTCCGTGGCAGGTAATTGTGATTATGGACGCAAGGAACTGTCCCGGGAGGTTTTCGTGCTGGGACATCGTATGTACCTGTGTCATGGGCATCGATATGGCGTCAAAGAAGGATACGAGGGGTTGGAAGCCTTTGCACGGCGGCACAAATATGATATCGTGCTCTGCGGGCACACCCATAAGCCTTATGTGGACGCGCAGGAGGATCTTCTGATCCTGAATCCTGGCAGCATCAGTATGCCGGTCGCGGTCTATGGTGCCGACTACGCGGTCCTGAAACTGGAAGAAGGGAAGCGGCCGGAATATCGTTTTGGGGATGCTTCCGAACCGGTGCAGAATATTTTGCACTTTTTATACGAAAAATGATGCAAATACACAGTCTATGTGTTATACTATGCATAACTGCACAGAACGTGGAGTATCATCAAACAAGAACCGATCAGGAGGCAAATTATGGGAAAGTATGTGATCAAAGAGACTGCGACAGGTATTAAGTTCGATCTGAAAGCTACGAATGGCATCGTGATCGGCACCTCAGAGGTGTTTACCAGCAAAACAGCCTGCAAAAACAGTATCGAAAGCGTCAAGAAAAACGCACCGGATGCGCCGATCGAGGATCAGACGGTAGAAGAGTTCGAGACCCAGAAGAATCCGAAGTTCGTCCTGTATACCGACAAGCGCGGTGAGACCCGTTTCAAACTGAATGCACGCAATGGCGAGAACATCCTGGCCAGCGGAGAAGGCTACAAGACCAAAGCTGCGGCGCTGAACGGCATCGACAGTGTCAAACGCAACGCGGACTCTGAAGTCGTAGAGCAGTGATCTTTCAACAATAACTGCAGTCTTGCAGAAGAAGCAACATGGCATCAGAAATCCAGTTCTGGTGCCGTTTTCTCTTATGGTACGAAAAACAGACAAGGAGGAATCGAATATGTCTGACAACGCTGCGCATTGGGAACTGCCCAATCCTTTTATCAAACCGGACGGAAGTCCGGTACAGTCGGCAGAGGAGTGGCCGGAACAGTCAGCCTGGCTGAAACAGGTCCTGGCAGAGGATCTGTATGGAGTCATGCCTCC
>JAILDJ010000179.1 GCA_024689505.1 Clostridiales bacterium | reverse complement strand
ATGCAGATTCTCTCAGGACGGTGTATCCCAGATCATCAGCAGTTCCGTGAACTCGATGAGTGACGATTCTTATAAGGAATGGATACAGTATCTGATCTCAACGGCAGAAAGGCCTGACCTCATGGGTTTCTCCGACCATATTGTCCAGGTGTTGAAAAAGAATTAAACTCCGGTTTTTATGGACCCCAACAAATCGGAGTTTGGCGAGGCATCATATATGGAAAAAGCAACAAGCGAAAAACTAGCCAAGATTGCAAAGGATATGGCGCAGATTCCGTTTCACGGAGATGTTGATGGAATGGCTTCCAATCTAGCGTCGATTGTGCGATTGTTTCCAACATGGAATCTCAAGGAAGCTGACGGGTTATGGTGTGCGGCGTATGTCTATTATTGCTGCATGGCAGCGGGATTCGAAATCCCGTACAGACCAGAGGAATGTAAAACCTGTCATCTGGCTGCATGCCTTGGCTGGGAGGAGTTTGCCGTAGGCGATCGGCGGATCGAATACCATAAAGGGTCGGAAGGCTATGTTCCGGAAGCGGGAGACATCGTACTCTATGACAGGGTATTCGAGAACAAAGAACACGACCATATAGGGATCGTCCTTGAGAAACGGGAGTGTACGATCCTTGTTGCAGAAGGAAATGTGAACAATATATCCGGAATTATCGAGCGTCCTATCGATGAGCATATCCGTGCGTATATTCGAATTCCGGATGGGTATCGGTATAGAGAAGAGTGACAGATTTCAATTTATAGATATGTTTCTCCGGGACGGTCATTTCGAGACTGTCGTATTGATGACAAGGATATAGGAAAAAACACATGATCAAAAGAGCGAGAATCGATGACGCAGGAATACTCGCTGACCTGGCGGTGCAAATGTGGATGGACTCCGATCCGGAGGAACTGGCAGCGGAATTTCGTGAACTGACGATACATGATGAAGCTGTCTGCTTTATCAAATATGCTGATGATCAGCCGGTCGCTTTTGCTCAGTGCCAGCTGCGCCACGATTATGTTGAAGGAACCGACAGCTCACCGGTCGGATACCTGGAAGGGATCTTTGTCCTGGAAGGGTATCGAAAAAAAGGTTATGCTGCCGAGCTGCTGTCTGAATGCGAGCGATGGGCAAAAGAAAAAGGCTGCACCGAATTTGCCAGCGATTGCGAACTCGATAATACAGAGAGTTTCAAATTCCATATGGCTTTGGGATTTGAAGAAGCCAATCGGATCATATGCTTTAGAAAAGATCTGTAGATTTGTTGTATTATGGTCGTTCAGTTGAAACTGTCGTATCGATGACTAAGAAACAGATCTATCCAGATCTAGCGAGGTTCAACATGGAAAGCCCAATTCTTTATGTCAATGCCTGTGTGCGAAACGAGTCCAGAACCAAGAGACTGGCAGAACGATTGCTGGCAATGCTGGGTAAACCCTATGAGGAGATCCGCTTGCACGAGATCTCCTTCCCCCCGTCAACGAAGCGTATCTCAATAAACGTGACCAACTTAGTTTCAGGGGCGATCATCAGGATCCCATGTTTGAACTTGCACGGCAGTTTTCGAAAGCGGAGACCATAGTGATCGCAGCTCCGTATTGGGATCTTTCCTTTCCTGCCGCATTAAAGCAGTATCTGGAACTGATCAATGTCGTGGGCATCACTTTCAAATACTCAAAAGATGGCATGCCGGTCGGATTGTGTAAGGCAAGCAGACTCTTTTATGTGACTACTGCTGGCGGATATTATGTTCCGGAGGAATATGGGTTCGGATATATCAAGGCACTGGCACAAAATTACTATGGCATCCAGGATGTACAGCAGATCACAGCCATTGGTCTTGATATCGAGGGTGCTGATGTCGAAGCGATCATGAGAGCTGCAGAGGATACCGTATCCGGAATGGACTTAACTTGTCGCTAAGCTGATTCAGCTTTATGTATGAATAGGAGTTTTATCATGATGAGCTTGAAAAGAAAGAAGCGCAGGATCGGTTCCAGCAGAGAATATATCATTGCGCTGACCCGCTGGAACAGCCGACTGGCTTTGATCGCATGCTTTATCACAGTTTTTTTCTCATTGTATTCGATCGCATGCGGCATCATACTCTACGTTTCGACAGGTCAATCTGTTAAGGAATTCTTCCATTACTTTACCATCAACTCCAATTTCCTGACTGCTTTCAGCGCAAGTATGATCATTCCCTACGCCATCGAAGGCATCCGAAAAAAGCACTTTTCTTATCCGAAATGGATCGCTGTACTGCACTACAGCGGTCTGGTCTGCACAACGCTGACCATGGCATTCGCGATCGCGATCATCAGCTGGGTCGATCCGGTCATGGCTTTCGGTGGATATAACTTCAATCTGCATATCCTCTGCCCCATCATGGTCATCGTCTCTTTCTTCCTGGTGGAATCGGGCTACCATTTCTCCATGAAGAACGCGTTCCGCGCCGAACTGCCGACTTTGATCTATATGGTCATATATTTTATCGAAGTCGTGGTCATAGGAAAAGAAAACGGCGGATGGGAAGATCTCTATTATATGACAGTATATGCACCGATCCCGGTTTCGACGATCGTTGTACTTCTGCTCGCTACGGGTATCACTCTGCTGCTGCGCTGGCTGCACAACAAGTTGAATGAGATCCGCGCCCGCAGGATGGCCGCAAGGCTCTGGCCAAAGGATGTGGATCCTGTGGAGATCAACATCGAGATCTTTGGTCTCGGCCGCTATATGGGCCGCCACTCTGATGGAGAATATATCGAGATCCCGCTGGATCTGATCCAGATGCTCGCCACGGAATATGATCTGGATACCGAAAAACTGATCAAGCCCTTCATCCGAGGGTATCTGGACAGCATGAACGACATGAATGAACTGCATAACCGCACGACACGATCAGATCAAACATCATGAAAAACAAAACCTTCACTACCGTCATTTTCGTACGACACGCACAGGCTGTACAAAATGAAGACGATCGTAATCGTCCTTTGACCGAAGCAGGCCTTAAAGATGCGGGGATCGTCCTGGAGACTCTGCGAGGCCGTGATATTCATGTTTTTGCAAGCAGCCCCTATCAAAGAAGCCTCCAGACGATCCTGGAAACATCCCGTTATTTTGATTTGCCCATCTTCACTGATGAACGTTTCCGTGAAAGAAAAGTCGGCACTGATGAACCGTCCATGCTCAAAAATCGCTGGGCGGATTTTTCCTTTGCTGAAAAAGATGGTGAATGTCTGCAGCATGTGCAGGACCGCAACATCGCGGCGCTTCAGGCTCTGCTGCACGAACATGCCGGCAAGACCATCGTTGTCGGGACACATGGGACCGCACTGAGCACGATCCTGCACTATTACGATCCGACCTTCGATGTCAATGGTTTTCTGCGCATCGTCGATTGGATGCCCTATATCGTGGAACTGGTCTTTGAAGGCGACCGTCTGGTCTCAAAGAAAGAACTGGCTCATGTGGATAAGGCGCCGGAGGACTAAAATATGAACATAGACCGTATGACCTGCCGGATCGAAACCGAACGGCTGGTCCTCTTCCCCTACACACAGGAAAACCTGCATCTTTTTAACACGGACCTGCCCGCGTTTGAACAATACTATGACGTCACTTACCGCGGCGAGGAATTGGATCATCTACTGGCAAGTTTTCTCGTCAGATTGGAACAGGAGATCGCCGCCGATCCCGCGCATTACCTTTTCTTTACAGAATTTCTCATCGTCCGCAGGGACAACAGCCACGTCATTGGTTCTATCGATTATAAATACGTCCCGCTGGATGGAGTTTCTGAAGTCGGTTATGGCATGAATCCTCACTATGAAGGGTATGGGTATATGACCGAGGCTTTACATGCCTTTCTTGACTTCGGCAGATCTCTTGGCCTTCGCACGGTGCGCGCGGATACAGAAGTCAAGAATATCAAGTCACAGAACGTGCTCAAGCGATGCGGATTCCGCTTTTTGTACGAAGACAAGAACCTTTGGTGGGAAAAGGACCTCAGCATACTTTGACACGCTCTTGCAAGTCATATGAGAAGCATATATAATGGAATCGATCA
>JAILDJ010000141.1 GCA_024689505.1 Clostridiales bacterium | reverse complement strand
GTTATATCTTGACTGTGGCATGGGCGCCGCCGGCGATATGCTGTCTGCCGCGCTGCTGGAACTGTTCGATGACCCCGCTGCCGTTCTTAAAGAATTGAACGCGATGGACATCCCCCATGTACAAATAGAAAAAGAAAGCGCTGTCAAATGCGGCATCACCGGCACTCATATCCACGTACGGGTCGATGGGCAGGAAGAAGACGAACACATGCACGAACATCACCATCATGAACATGAGCACGAGCATGAGCATCATCACGATCATGATCATGATCACGACCACGAGCACCACCACGAGCACCACCACGACCACGAGCACAATCACGAACACGAGCATCATCACGACCATGATCACGAACACGTGCATGGCCATCACCATCATCACAGCGGTATGCACGACATCGAGCATATCGTGACCGGACACATGGATCTGCCTGAAAATGTGCAGAAAGACGTGCTCGCGGTCTATGGCCTCATTGCCGAGGCGGAAAGCCACGCCCATGGCATGCCGGTCTCGGAGATCCACTTCCACGAAGTCGGTACGATGGATGCCATCGCCGACGTTTCCATGGTCTGCTATCTGCTGAACAAACTGCAGCCTGATCAGATCATCGCGTCGCCGGTCCACGTTGGGGCCGGAACGGTACGCTGCGCTCACGGGATCCTGCCTGTGCCCGCGCCGGCGACCGCCTACATTCTCAAGGACGTTCCGATCTACGGTGGTGCTATCCAGTCTGAGCTGTGCACGCCGACCGGTGCCGCGCTGCTCAAGCATTTTGTCACCCGTTTCGGTGAGATGCCGATGATGCAGGTCCAAAAGATCGGTTACGGTATGGGTCATAAGGATTTCGAACGTGCCAACTGTGTCCGTGCCTTACTGGGTGAGACTGAGACCAAGGGGCAGGACGAGGTGCTGGAACTTTCCTGCAACGTCGATGATATGACGGCCGAGGAGATCGGCTTCGCCATGGACCGCCTTTTCGACGGCGGCGCGCTGGATGTCTTCACCCAGCCCATCGGCATGAAGAAGTCCCGTCCCGGTACCTTGATCAGTGTACTGTGCCATGCAGAACAGAAAGATGCTTTGGTCCGTCTGCTCTTCCAACACACCACCACCATCGGCGTCCGTGAAGCGAAGCTGGAACGCTATACTCTGGAGCGCACGCAGGAGACCGTTGCGACGCCCTATGGCGACGTCCGTGTCAAGCGATCCACCGGTTATGGCACCGAACGCGTCAAACCGGAATACGATGACCTGGCCCGCATCGCAAAAGAACAAGGCTTAAGCGTACGCGAAGTGCGAAAGGCGATCGATTGATCGTTCAACGGCAAATCAAAAGCCCTGAAGCTATGAGCTCCAGGGCTTTTTCTTATATTTGAGAATGGATTCAGGCATTCTCCGCCGCTTTGTCGATGCAGGTCAGGGCGTTCAGGCTTCTCGGATAGCCGATGTAGGGCAGGCATTGGCAGACGATCTGATACAGGAACAGCCTGTCGCTGCCCATATTCATATTGCCCTTGGCATGTGCGATCAGCTGAGGCTCACAGCCGCCCTGGGCAGCCAGATAGCAGAAGGTGACCATTTCCCGCTCTTTCAAGGTCAGACCCTTACGCGTGTAATAATCACCGAAGCAGTTGTCGGCCAGCCATTTACTGATGGGACGGCGTTCCTCCGGCCCCTTGGTCCAGGACGCCCGGATGCCTTCGCCGAAGATCTCGATCTGGGCAGCATTACCTTTTTCCAGCCGATCTTCCATGGTGGTGGTAGCGGCCGGTTCCAGCGGCAGCGCGACCCCGCGGTGCTTATAAACTTCATTTGCCGCAGTCAGGAACGGCATGACCCGGCCGATGCCCAGATAATCCACCGCCTGATAGATGATCTCTTTAGCTTCCTCCGGAGAGACACCCACGTTCAGCGCAGCCGGCAGCATGATCTTGAACTCATCCAGTCCCTGGCAGCCGAGCAACGTTGCCAGGATGGCCATGAACCGTGTCCTGTCGTCGATCGGCTCCTGTCCTTCCACCAGGGGCATGTAGATCACTTCATCGAAGGCAAAGCTTGCGAACCGATCTACAAATTCAGAATCGGTCAGGCCGAGCGGCGGCTGCGCGCCCGGCTGGATCTTTGCCAGATACTCTTTTGCATTTTCTGTCATTCA
>JAILDJ010000140.1 GCA_024689505.1 Clostridiales bacterium | reverse complement strand
GCCGTCCTGGGAATACATCCCCGACGGGGAACCCTATGTTTTTGACGGAAGAGTTTATGTATATGGCTCCCATGACCGTTTCAACGGCCATGTCTTCTGCATTGGTGATTATATCTGCTGGTCCGCCCCGGTGGATGATCTAGCCGACTGGCGCTACGAGGGCGTGATCTACAAAAAGACCCAGGACCCCCGCAACGCGGACGGTCATTCCTGCCTCTATGCCCCGGACGTGACGATCGGTCCGGACGGCCGTTACTATCTGTTCTACGTACTGGACCATGAACAGATCGTCTCCGTCGCGGTCTGCGACACGCCCGCCGGCCAGTATGAGTTTTACGGTTTCGTCCACTATAAGGACGGCACCCTGCTCGGTGAGCGGGCGGGTGATGATCCTCAATTCGATCCGGGTCTGCTGACCGAGGGCGACCGCACCTACTTATACACCGGCTTCTGCTTCCCGCATGACAAGACCCGCGGCGGCGCGATGTGCACCGTGCTGGGGCCGGACATGCTGACCATCGAGGAAGAGCCAATCTTCGTGGCGCCGCCGGTACGCCTCTCCGCCGGCACCGGTTTCGAAGGGCACGAATTCTTTGAAGCGCCTTCCATCCGCGAACGGAACGGCATCTATTACTTCATCTACTCCTCCGTGGTGATGCACGAGCTCTGCTACGCGACCAGTACTTCCCCGAAGGGGCCGTTCACTTACGGCGGCGTACTCATCAGCAACAGCGACCGGGGCATCGATACCTACAAGCCCGCGGACAAGCCCATGAACATGGAAGCCAACAACCACGGCAGCATCGTCCAGATCGATGAAAAATGGTACATTTTCTACCATCGCCACACCAACGGCCACCAGTACAGCCGCCAGGACTGCGCCGAAGAGATCCGCTTCACGGAAGACGGCCTGATCCCCCAGGTCGAAGTGACGTCCTGCGGTCTGAACGGCGGTCCACTGCAAGGGGAAGGTACCTATCCTGCCTACATCGCCACCGGCTTCTCCACAGAGCCCAACGTGCTCAAGCGCGGACCCGGCCTGGACCCCCGCTTCCCCAGGATCACCCAGGAAGGCGGCGATTATGATCCGGAAATCATGGAAGGGACGGGCCTGCCCACGCCGGACGCCTACATCAACAACCTGATGGACGGTGCGACGGCCGTCTTCAAATACTTTGACTGCAAGGGCACGAAGCTCACGGCCATCACCACCCGCAACTATGCCCGCGGCTATATCGAGGTGAAGACCGCTTTGGACGGCGCGCCTCTGGGCCGCATCGAGGTGGGCGAATTCAGCAATATCTGGATCCGCCGCGAGGGCTGCGTACCGATCCCGGACGGTGTACAGATGCTGTGCCTGACCTTCCACGGGTTCGGCACGCTCGCCATCAAAGATTTCACTTTAACGAAATGATCCTGAAAAGGGCTCCCAGCGCGGAGCCTTTTTTTGCGCGTGCGGCATGGGATCTTGCGCCTTATGCCTCCAGGTCCATTTCTTCTTCGATATCGGAGACCGGGATGCGGATCTCATCGGTCCAGCAGCCCTTGGTGGCATCGATGAAGGAGCGCTCTGCCCCCGCATCGCACCGTACCAGATAGATCAGATAGCGATACACGTCGTACCACTTAGGATCCGGATCCGTAAGGATCTCCTCATACTCACCGGTATCCACATAACAATCGTTGAGCCACTCGATCATCGCATCGTCCATGTCGAAGGTGAGCTGCTCCCGGAACGTGCTGCGGTCCGTCCTGAAAACATTGGGGATGCCATCCACCTCAGCCAGGGAAATGAAGCATTCCTGCCCGGCTTCGTCCCGTACTTGCACCTCGGCCACCACCGGCCCACTGACCGGTCCGCAGGCGATCCCGCCCTCTCCGACGCCGGCCTTCGCATCCATGATAAAATATTTAGCCATGATGGGTCCTCCTTGTTTTTTCTACATTTTGGCATAGACGATGTCCAAAAAAAGGGGCTGCCGAAAGGCCGCCCCTCGTAAGAAAGTTTTATAGTTTTCCGGAAATGGCATGATCTTCGGGTCATGCCATTTCCTGTTCCATCAGTTCACTCAGCGGGATGAACCCAATCAGATCGTAGCAGATGTGGATGCTCTAGCGGCGTTTCCCGCTGCTTTTATCCGGAGCCCCGACATAGATCGCCTTGATCAGCTCATGAGCCGCATAAGGCGTCAATTCGGTCATATCCGCGTACTTCCTGACCTTCTGAATGAAGAGTTCAAGATTCTGGTTCTGTTGTTCCTGTGTCTCGATTTCCTTCCGTAAGACTTCTGCTTCCGCTTTCAGTTCGCGCTGCTC
>JAILDJ010000100.1 GCA_024689505.1 Clostridiales bacterium | reverse complement strand
CCGAAGCCCGGATCACGGAGATCTCCCATGCGGACAACCGTTTCGATGGCATCAGCACGTACAATCTGTATCGCGATGCCCAGCAGCAGCGCAACCTGATCCTGGTCATCGAGATCTTCCTGTACGGCTTCATTATCGTCATCATTCTAATCGGCGTAACGAATATCTTCAATACGATCTCCACCAATATGCTGCTGCGCCGCCGTGAATTCGCGATGCTTCAGTCCATCGGTATGACGAAACCGGAGTTCCGCCGCATGATCTACACAGAGAACATCCTGTATTCCAGCCGTTCTCTTCTCATCGGCATCCCGCTGGGTGTCCTTGGCTCCTTTGCCATTTACAAAGCCTCTGCCATGCGCATCGACGTCGGTTATCAGATCCCCTGGATGCCGATCCTCCTCAGTGTCCTTTTCGTCTTCCTGATCGTAGGCTTGACAATGCTCTACTCATTACGTAAAATGAACGAGCAGAATATCATAGAAACGATCCGCAGCGAAAATACCTGAGGAAAGATACAAATGAAACGTCTACTTCTGGTCGAAGATAATGAAATGATCATCAAAGGACTGACCTACGCATTGACGCAGGAACAGTTCGAAGTGCAAGTATGCAAAACAGCCCGGGAGGCCGAAAGCCTTACCGGGTCTGTTGTATTTGATATCGCGATCCTGGACATCTCTCTGCCGGACGGCAATGGGTATGATATCTGCCGTCATCTTAAGGAGATCTTCCCCGATCTGCCCATCATTTTCCTAACCGCCAAGGATGAGGAGACCGATGTGGTCGCCGGTTTTGATGCCGGCGCGGACGATTATATCATCAAGCCATTCCGCAACCGAGAGTTGCTTTCTCGTATCAACAATGCTTTGCGTCGGTACAAAAAAAGTGGCGCCTTGCTGACTTCAGGTGCGCTGTCTTTAGATCCGGATGCGGAACGTGTTTTTCGTGATGGCGTCGAAATCCCGCTCACCGCGTTGGAATACCGTATCGTCTCCTACCTCTTCCAGAACCAGGGACAGACCATCACCCGGGATCAACTGCTCTCCCGCATCTGGGATCTGTCCGGCAACATCGTCAACGATAATACACTGACGGTCTCGATCAAGCGGATCCGTGAGAAACTGGGGCCTGACGCCATTACGACGGTCAAGGGACTCGGCTACCGGATCGAAAAGGGGGATGCCTGACATGAAGCGTCTTGCCGCTCCTTTGCTGATCCTTTTGGCTACGTTATGGATCTTCATCGGCCTATGGGCAGCAACACATGCCTTTTATGTCCGCGAAGTGAACCAATCCACCGCCCGCATGCTCCATGCCGTGCGCAGCGCCTATCCGGATGTGACAGACCAAGAGTTTCTTGAAGTGCTCAGATCCGAGGATACCATCGAAGATACCCTGCCTGCCCGTCTCGGGTACGATACGGACCGACCGTATGAACATTCCATCGCTGTGATGGAACGTACGCTTCTTCTGATCTTTGGTGGCGTCCTGCTGTTGGAATCTCTGGCATTTCTCCTTTTGTTCTATCAAAGAGACCGCAGGAACCGCCGTCAGATCAATGATCTGATCACCTATACGGACCATATCAGCCGGGGGATCTATGATCTGCGGATCGAGACCAACAGCGAGTCGGAACTGTCCCGCCTCACGAACGCCCTGTACAAGATCACGGTCGTTCTGAAGGAAGCCGCGACCCGCAATGAAGATGAGGCAAAAGCCCTCTCCCGGTCACTGGCAGATATCTCCCATCAGATCAAGACGCCGCTGACCTCCATCCGCATCATGCTGGACAACATTGCGGAGGACCCGGATATGCCCGCGGAAGTCCGCAGTGATTTTCTGGATTCCATCAGTATTCAGGTCGACAGCATCTCACGGCTCATCATATCTCTTTTGAAAATGGCGCGCTTCGACAGCGGTGCCGCGACACATGAACCAGAACCCTGTGCCATAGGTCCTCTGCTGAACGACGTGGTGCAGCAGTTGTCCATTCTATTGGAGGCTTCCGAGATCCATGCCGAGATCTCAGGCGATCTGGATGCTATGGTCCAACTGGATCGTAAGTGGACGTTGGAGGCGCTTTCCAACATCGTCAAGAACGGGATCGAGCATAGTCCCGCGGGCTCTACCCTGCATATCCGCGCGGAGGACGATCCTTTCTTCCTGAAGATCGAGATCCAGGATGAAGGCGAAGGCATGGATCCTGATGTACAGAGGCATATTTTCGAACGGTTCTACAAGGTACCGGGCAGTCGGCCTGACAGCATCGGCATCGGGCTGGCCTTCGCCAAGGCCATCATCGAGCGTGACAATGGTTCCGTGACGGTCCGTTCCGAACCCGGCCGTGGCGCAGTTTTTACGATCCGATATCACAAATAATAATGTCTTGACGGCTCCGCTTTCCGGTTGTAAAATAGCATTCGATATAAACGCACTTTATCATTTATAGTAGATAGAAAGACAGGCGCAGACCGCAGATGGAAGACAAAGCAGCAAACAGGATGGCTCCCTTTACGGAAGCTGCACTGGTCGTACTGTGCCCACTGGCATTGCTGTATTATGAAATGTGTTTTCATACAGCATGTTTAGGTGGGTTTTCTTCGTTTGCCTCCATTTTCGCAATGCTTGGATTTTCCTTCGGATTCGGCCTGTTATTCTCCCTGCCGCTGCTCCTGATCCGCAGTCCGAAGATCCGCATCCCAGTCTGTACGGCGCTGCTGATCCTTCTGGCGCTGCCCTTCCTGATCGAATACTTCGTCTATCTGCAGTTCAAAGAGTTTTTTGACCTGAATACGGTCTTCGCCGGTGCCGGCGATATGGTCCATGGGTTTACCGGTCAGATGTTCAAGCTGATCTTCCGCCCCCGCGGGCTTTTGATGATCCTGCTCTATTTCCTGCCGGCCATCCTGTATCTGATCGTCGCGCTCCGGATGAAGACAGTCTTAGAGCGCCGCCTGTTCCCCGCATTGCTGGGTCTGGCCCTTTCCATCGTCCTGCTGGTACTGACGCACGTCCTGCTGCCGCTCGATCCTCTCCTGCGGCTTACCTTTACCACGGAGTACAGTTTCCCACAGGCGGTGGATCGATTTGGTCTGCTCGAGGGTCTGCTGCTGGATGTGGGGCATGCCTCTCACGCAAAGGATGGTGCCGGTTTTGAAGAAGAATCTACCATTTCGGAAACCTCAGAAGCTTCTGAAGCGGAAGAAAGCCTCCCGGAGCCTTTGCCGGAATCCAGCGAGGTCGTCGAGGAATCCTCTGTTGTAGAAGAATCCTCTGTCCCGCAGGAAAGCAGTGTTGTGGAAGAAGAGTCCTCCGCGCCTGAGCCCGAGCCGGAACCCGAACCAGAACCAGAGCCCGAGCCGGAACCGGAACCGCAGGTCCTGGATATCGATTTTAAAGCACTGGCTGATACCACCGAAGGCACCCTTGCCGAACTGGATCTATACGTTGCCAAACAGAAGCCGTCCTATACCAATGCGTATACCGGACTGTTCGCAGGCAAAAACCTGATCTTCATCTCTGCCGAGGCTTTCAGTGGTGATATCATCGACGAGAAACTGACGCCGACGCTGTATCGTATGTCCGAACGCGGCATCCGTGTTACAGATTATTATCAGCCGGCTTCTGCCGGTACGACCGGCGGCGAATATGAGAACGTCTTCGGCATGATGCCCACGTCCGGCGGCTATTCTTTCAAGGAAACTTCTGATCATCTGAACTACTGGACGATGGGTGCGCAGCTGGACCGTCTGGGTTACTACGGCTGGGCTTTCCATAACAATGAATATACCTATTATTCCCGGGATCTGACGCATGATAAGATCGGCTATTCCGAAGGTTACATGGGCATGGGCAATGGTATGGAAGAATTCGTCGAATGGCAATGGCCGGAAAGCGACCTGGAAATGATCCAGGGCACCCTGCCCATGTACATCGATCACGCACCTTTCAATATCTATTATATGTCTGTCAGCGGTCACAGTCCCTACAACACCGACGGCAATGCCATGTCCCAGAAGCACTGGGATCAGGTACAGGATCTGCCCTATTCCGATCCGGTCAAGGCATATATCGCTGCCAACCTGGAGCTGGAAGATGCCATGACGTACCTGATCAAAGCTTTGGAAGAAGCCGGGATCGCCGATGATACGGTGATCGTCATCAGTGCGGACCATTTCCCGTATGGTCTGGATGATGACGCCGCCCTGGGGCAGATGCCCTATCTGGATGAGCTCTATGGTTATAATGTAACGAATTATCTGGACAGGGATCATAACCGGCTGATCATTTGGAGCGGCTGTCTCGAAAAAATGGATCCGATCACTGTCGATACACCGGTCTTCAGTCTGGATATCCTGCCGACCCTTTCCAACCTGTTCGGTACTGATTTTGACTCCCGTCTGTTCCCCGGCCGGGACATCCTTTCCGATGCCGCTCCGCTCGTATTTACCATGAACTACGACTGGAAGACCGACCTCGGCACCTACAATTCGACGACGGGCATATTCACACCGGCCGATCCGGATCTGGACATTCCGGACGACTACGTCGATCAGATCAAAACCATCGTCCGCAATAAGATCCGATACTGTACTTCTGTGCTGGATTATGATTATTTCCGACATGTTTTTTCCGAAAAAACGGATTGACGCCTCTATAAGAATCTGTTACAGTATTAGTACCCTATAACTATATCCGAGGCATAATATGCTCAAACATAGATCATCCGCTTTACCTATAGATCCCGCTCTGAAGAACAAGCTGAACGGTTTTCTTTCCGTGTTCGCTTTTCCTCTGCTGCTGGCTTACTTTGAATTGGTATTCCATCATTCCACGGTCGGAGCGTTCTCTTTTGGCTCCTTTCTGACCATGCTTTTGTTTGTGTGCTGCTATGGCTTTCTGCTGGCTTTGCTGCACGCGTTTTTGACGCGCGTATTTCCCAAAGCCCGCATTCCGGTCACGGCAGTACTTTTGTTTGTAACGGCGGTCCCGTATCTGATCGAGTACTTCATTTATCTGCAGTTCAAAGTCTTTTACGATCTGACGACGGTCACGGCTGGTACGGCGGATGCTGTCGGCGGCTTCACCGATCGTATCTTCGCATTGCTGTTCGGTGTGCGCGGTCTGATCCGGTTGGTCCTGTATCTCTGGCCTTTCGTCGTTTATCTGATCCTGGCCCATCGGAACAAACGCAAGCCGTTGATCCCTACAAAGCATCCCCTGCTGTATCTCGCGCTTGCACTGCCCTTCTATCTGTTGGCACTGTTCTTCGTCCTCATCAGCACGCCGCGCCTGTCCACCTATACCAATGAGTACAGTTTCCAGACCGCGGTCAACCAGTTTGGTCTTTCCACCGGTATCCGGCTGGATATCAAGAAGTTCATCAATGGCCGAGGGGTCTCCTTTGAGGGTGATACGGAAGTCTCTCCCTGGCAGCCGGTCGTCGATGCCGGTAGTTTGATCCAGGCCGAGATCGACCGGGAGAATCAGCCTGAGGAGCCGGAGCCCGAGCCGGAGATCGTCTACGAGCCGAACGTTCTCGATATCGATTTCGCCGCGAAGGCTGCGGAGACCACCGGTACCGTATCCGAATTGTTCGATTATGTGGCAGGACTCACACCTTCGCTGCAGAACAAGTATACCGGCCTGTTCAAGGGCAAGAACCTGATCTTCATCTCCGCGGAGGCTTTCAGTGCCGAAGTGATCGATGAGAAGCTCACACCCACTTTATACCGCATGGCCACCAAAGGCATCCAGTTCACGGATTACCATCAGCCTGCATCTGCCGGCACCACAGGCGGCGAATATCAGAACGTATTCGGCTTGCTGCCCACCGACAGCGGCGAATCCTTCAAGGACGTCGTCGATCACAACAACCATCAGATCATCAGCTGGATGCTGAACGATCTTGGATACACCGGCTGGGCGTTCCATAATAATGACTACACCTTCTACTCCCGTGACGAGACCCACAATGTTCTGGGATACTCCAACGGTTTCATGGGTTATGGCAACGGTATGGAAGAATACGTCACCGATCAGTGGCCGCAGAGCGATCTTGAAATGATCCAGGGCACACTGCCTCTGTATATCGACAAGCAGCCCTTCGACATCTATTACATGTCTGTCAGCGGTCATTCCGGATACTCCACCAGCGAAAACTCCATGTCCGACAAGAACTGGGATGCCGTGGCGGACCTGCCGTATTCGGAGCAGGTACGAGGCTACCTGGCCGCGAATCTGGAACTGGAATATGCTATGGAATATATGATCGACGCCTTGGAAAAGGCGGGCATCGCAGATGATACAGTCATCGTGATCGGTGCGGATCATTTCCCCTATGGTCTGGACGATGCGGCCGTAGGCGGTTCCACTCCTTATCTGGATGAACTGTATGGCTACACCGTGACCAACTTTGTCGACCGCGACCACAACCGACTGATCCTGTGGAGCGGCTGTCTGGAGAAGATGGATCCGATCGTGGTCGATCAGCCTTCCTCCAGTCTGGATATCCTGCCGACACTGCTCAATCTCTTCGGACTGCCCTTCGACTCCCGGCTGTACCCGGGCCGCGACGTGCTTTCCGATGCGGAGCCATTGTACTTCGACATGAACTATGACTGGAAGACAGACCTGGGCACCTATATTGCCGAGGATGACTCCTTCACACCCGTCTCCGATGACGTCGATATCCCTGAGAATTACGTGGAGAAGATCAAACGCCGGGTCCGTAACAAGATCAACTTCTGTTACGGTGTCCTGGATACCGACTTCTACTCTTACATTTACGATTGAACAAAATAAAAAGACCGGCAGATGCGCCACAAACGCTTCTGCCGGTTTTGTATCGTTGGAGCTTACGGAGCTGTCAGCCGTGTTCAACCGATCCAGGATCCTTCGGCAGGCCATCATCTGCTCCATGGCCGCGGCATCGGCGATGTACGCCATGCCGCTGTCTCTGCGTTCGATATTGTTCATGTGGAGGACCCCCTCATATTTTTACCTGTATTGTACATCATCGTGATCCATTTGAGAACGGGGATCAAGAAAAAAGGCATGCTCCAAGAATCATGCCTTCTCTATTTATTCTTTACTGTTTCTTTTTGCTCTTCAAGACCGTCCTCACGATACAAAGGATCACTGCAATGCCTGCGATCCCGGCCACCGGCCAGACCCATATCGGAACTCCGGTCTTCTGCGTGTCGGTGCCGCTCTCCTCGTCAGTACTGCTTTCTTCTGCAGAACTTTCTTCCTCAGAGCTTTCTTCCGTCTCGGACGCTTCGCTTTCTTCCGGCTCCGGCGATATTTCCGCCGGATCACGATATCCGAAGGCCACATCCGTGGCTGGCTTCTTGGTATCGTTCTTATCGTAGACCGTCTCTACGTGGATATCATTCAGATTGCAGCCGATCGCTATGCCATTCTCCGCATGGCTGGTGACGGTATGCGCCGGGTCGGTCAGCAGGAAGGCGGCATTCTGACACATGATGCCATAGCAGCCGATATCACCATAATCCGTGTATGCGCTGACATCGACGTTGACTCTGGATTCCTCCGCGCCAAAGTCCCCTTCCGGCGCGATACCGTAGGCACCTCCGTTGGTGTGTACGTCCACGTCCATATCGCAGTTGACCAAAGTGAAGTACTCATCCGTGTAGACTCCGAAAGCATTGAAGATGAGCGGGGTATCGAACTTGATGGCGATCGAAGAATCATCCAGCGAACCATTGGCTGCGCATATACCCATGACGTTGCTGACGTACAATTCTTCCCCTTCCTTGACGTCGATATCGAAGGAAAGCTGACTGTTGTCGGAAACCATAAAGTCGCCATAGGAGAAGAATCCGGAAAGGGTCCCGACGTGAGGGCTGACTTCTGGATCTGTCTCCGCATGGATGTCGATCACCGCATGCTCCAGATTCATACTGTTGTCGCCCTGGACGATGTTCTTGGCCGCCATGCCCATGCTGATATGCGGGGCATGTGCTTTGATCTGAACTTCTGAATCTTTTACGTACAGATTGCCTGACGCATGGATCGCGGTCCCGAACACTTCCAGATCCAGCTTATGGCCTGGGGCGATCATCATATTTTCCGCAACGCGACCGCATCCGGATCCGTAACTTCTACGGAAAAGGTCGCGCCGTCCGGGTAGGACACGACCACGTCTTCCGGCTGCCGAGTAATGACCGGTGCCTCATCCGCCTTAAGCCCGCCTCGGGGCATTATGATCAGAAGCAGGAATACGATCATACTGTACATCAGCGCTCGTCTTTTCATTGGATCACCCTTTCTTTTATGCTATTTATTTGCGCGCAGTATACATCATATATCTTCAGATTTCAATGCCAATGTTCGCTTTCGCTCTCCACTGCACTTGTTGACATACAGGGACCGCCTGTGCTACAATTATTCAGTATTCTCATGTGTATCAGGAGGGCTTATGCTGACGGTCTCGAACGTTTCCTTTGCCTATCGGCGGCGGAACATCATCCAGGATGTTTCCTTCACGCTGAACTCCGGCGAAGCTCTGGTCATTGCCGGTCCCAACGGCTGCGGTAAATCCACACTGCTGTCCGTTTTATCCGGCGCGCTGCCCGGTTATTCCGGTTCGATCCGGCTCGATGGGGAGCGTCTGGGCATGGTGCCCCAGGGCAATGCCGTCTTCGAGGATCTGACAGTCCTGGAAAACCTGCAGTTCTTCAGCCGCCTGGCCCACAAGCCGCTGAAACGCCCGCTGCCTATGGGGTTGGAGCGGTTTGCCGACCGCAAGGCGGGACAATTGTCCGGTGGCTATCAGAAGCGGCTGGCCATCGCCTGTACACAAGTCTCCGATCCGGATATCTGGCTCTTCGACGAGCCCTGCGCCAGTCTGGACATCGTCTGGCGCGATGAAATGGTCGGGACGATCCTGGCGCTGAAAAACGCCGGGCATGGTATCGTTTATGTCGGCCATGACCCTGCGGAATTCATATCGTTCTATGATGCGATCCTGTTCCTGCAGAATGGCCACGGCCGCTTAATACACAGAAGCGAGATCCCGCAAGGCACGGAGTATACATTGTTCCAACAGTTGATCCGTGCATCCGCCGGGTAAATCCGCGATAAAAAGGGAGGAATGAATCTATGTCTGATCAGTACAATCAGCCAAACAATCCGGCTCCATACGGTTACAACCCTCAGACCGGGCAGCCCAATCCTGCACCGCAGCCGCAGATGCAGCAGCCCCAGATCACTGGTTATGACCCGCAGACCGGACAGCCTATCTACGCACAGCCGCAGATGCAGCAGCCTCAGATCGTGGGTTATGATCCGCAGACCGGACAGCCCATCTACGCACAGCAGCAGCCCCAAATGCAGCAGCCCCAGATCATAGGTTATGATCCGCAGACAGGGCAGCCTATCTACGGGCAGCCTGGACAGCAGCCGGTCTATCCGACGTCGCCGACGATATATGACCCGAAGCCCCCTGTCAAAGGCACGAAGCCTGGAGGAAAGAAAGGTCTGATCGCAGGCTTAAGTGTAGCAGCAGTCGCCGCTATCGCCTGCTTCGTCATCTTCGTATGGCCGAAGCCTTTCGGCAGCAAGGGCGGCAGTGGCTCTTCCAAAGCCGGCCCGGTCGAAACAGCGATCGAGAATACCGGTAAGGGCCTCCTCGGCAGCAGCGATCTTGGTGATTTCTTCGTCGATCGTGCTGAAGAAAAATCCAGGAACACCGGCATCGGTCTTCATGTCACTGACATCGGCGGTCTGATCTCTTCTTTCTCTGGTGACAGCACCTATTCTATGATCTCCGGCAGCGGCGGAATGGATTTCGTCGTCAGCCCCGATGGTAAAAAGATCTCCTGCACCATGGACGTCGACGTCATGGGTATGGCCTACAGTGCACAGTTGTATTGTGATGAGGACGGTCTTCTTCTGGCTTTGCCGGGTCTGCTCTCCAACACCTATTCTGTGCCTTTCAAGACCGCAGAACAGGAACTGTCCACTTCCATCTTCGCTCCGGGCAGCGGCAGCCAGTACGCTTTGGACCAGAACAGCTATGATCAGCTGATCCAGGCCATCCAGATGATGAACAAGCTCCGTGAGAACCTGCCGAACGGCAACGATATCGCAGGTGATATCCGCGAGCAGTTGGAACAGCAGGGTCTCAAGCCCGAATTCCAGACGGAAAAGGGTTCTTTCACCGTCGATGGTGAAACTCTGAATGGTACCGTGGCCACTTTGGATCTGGATACCGAGAAGATGGTCCAGTACGTCAACTTCTTCAAATCCTATATCACCGATTATGTCGGCAAGCTGCAGCAGTCCATTCCGGAGCTGAGCGGCGAACTGAATCTTGATGATTTCGATGATATCATCAACCAGCTGCGCAATGACAACATCTGCGCGCACATCGAACTGGATATCTACAACAACTATGTGGTTGCCATGGATATCGAGATCTACGACAGCGCCAACCGTTCCGAGAACAGCGCGCATATCAAGGGCGAGTTCGGCAAGGATCCGAGCAAATCCGATCATGCTGTGCTGTACCTGATCCGCGGCGCCAGCGAGGAATATGCTCGTGTGGATTATAACATCTCCGAGAATTCCTCCAGCCGTTATGCCTGCACCGTCGTCGTGACCGTACAGGGCACGCCTGGTTTCACTGCCAGCTTCGACTGGGATAAATCCAGCGGCAACTTCAACTTCAACGCCATGGGCATGTTCACTATGAACGGTAATGCTAAGATCGATGGCCGTAAGCTGACCATGTCTTTGGGCGAGATCTCCATCCCGATGGCCGGCAAGAGTTTCGATCTGTCCGCGATCGAATTGACGATCGATGGTGATGCTTCTCTGACCAAGCCCTCCGGTGCTGCGAAGGACATCTTCAAACTGACGGATGCTGACATCCAGGCGATCATGACTGAACTGCAGAGCAACCTTGGTGCGCTGGCAAACTTCATGTATTGATCCTAAGCGGGTATTGAATCCCAAGTCAAAAAAATGTATAATAAAGGTACTGCTGATGCGGCAGTACCTTTATTTTTTGAAGGGAGGGTGGCCCATGTTACGTCGGGATCTGCGATTGTTCCTGCACAGTCTGCGTACATTGATCCTGTTGATCGCACTTTTTGCCTGCGGTTGCATTGCTATGCTCTTTGCCGTGTCCGGCGCGGACAATCCGACCACGGTCCGCCTTTCTCTTGTGCTTTGCAATCTGGATACGGACAGTCATTACGGCTCAGTCCTGCTTTCTCTCGCTTCGAATCATGATATCGTGCAGTCTGTCATCGATCTTGAGATCTGCGACTCGGAGGCAGAAGCAGAACAGCGGGTGCGGGACGGCGCTGTCGCCGCGGTCGTGATCCCTGAAGGGTTCTTCGGGCAGATCTCCCACGGGGAAGGCGTTCCCTGCCGTATGATCCTGAATGGCTCCGGTGAAGGTGCCCGTGCCGTGATCCAGAGCTATGCCTCCATCGGTTCAGAAGTACTCACATCCGGCCAGCTGGTCGTTTTCACGGGCGATTATTTCGCGGAAGCCGCCGGTGTCTCATCGGAGGAAGCACACTCCTTCAACACATATATGAACCTCTATGCCTTCCACGAGTTCGAAGGCGCCGGGGATCGTTATTTTACTGTCCGACAGGTGCCTTACACCAATGGCGGTCTCTCACAGTCCGGGCATTACCTGATCGTGTACACAGTCTTTTTCCTGAGTCTTTTGATCCTGGGCTACTATCATCTGTATCAGTCGGATCTGGAGCGCGGCCGATTGCTGATGCTCCGCTCTTCCGGTTTGTCCGACCGTGCTTTCCTACGTTGGAAATGGTTACTGCCCTTCGTCTTTTCCTGTCTGTTCCTGCTCGCGTTCATCCTGGTCGTGCCACGGTTCAAGCCGCTGGTCCTTACACTGGCCACGATCCTCTATGCGTTGTATGGCCTATTGTTTACCGCCATCTTCGGCTCTTTTCTCTCGATCGGTCTGGGCCGCATTTCCGGAGCGGTGCTCTTCACCATCCATATCGTCGGTCTGTTTTTCTGCGGCGGCATCATCCCTTATTCCCGCCTGTCGCCCTTTGTCCTGATGATCGGTGATCTGACACCATTAGGTGCTGTATATCACGCGACAGCTCCGTTAGCTGGCGAACGGCTTACCATTTGGCCTTTCGTTCTCAGTCTGGTCTATCTGCCGGCTGCCCTGTATCTGTGCAAACGCAGGCTGAACAGTATACGCACTGGAAAGGTGGGCTTATGAAGACTTTCACTCTTTTCCTCAAGCGTACATTGCATATGCCCTTGACCTGGCTGCTGCTGGTCGTGCTGATGGTACTTTCTGCCATCAGTTTCGGCTATTCCAATGTCCATCACAATCTGCCCTGCGCCGTCTTTGCCGAGGACGACAGTATCACATCGCAGCATATCCTGAACGGAATGCAGACCGATGAATATCTGATCACCGACAGCCGTGAAGCATTCATGAACGCGATCCGCCGTGGTAAGGCTGATTGCGGCATCATCCTCAAAGCCGGGCTGGACGAACGGATGGAGGCCATGGATCTGACCGACTGCGCAGAAATGTGGGTATCGCCCCGCACCTCGTTGGAACGCATGTATACACTGCTCGTCTCCAGCCGCATTTTTAATGAATTTACACCGTATCTGACGATCCGCGCCTTTCATGATTATGGCTACACGATCTCGCTCTCGTCTGTCAAAGAGTATTTCGTCAAGATCCGCGAGGAGATCACACCTCTGACCTTTACCATCACGGACATCGAAGGCGCGCCTGTCACGGAAGCTCCGGGTATCGATCTGCCGTTGAGCGTGATCGCCATCGCTTCCTGGATCGCCTTTGGGTTTTATTCGATCGGTATCCTGCGCAGGCGGACCCGCAGTACAGCGCTTCGCTTCAAACACCGACAGCGCATACGATTTGTTCAGATCCCGCAGACCATCAGTATCGGTCTGTGCCTGTGTCTGAGCGTCCTGCTCGGTATCCTGCTCGGACGTTTCTTGCTTCCCTTTGCAGTAGGCCGTGTCCTTCTGAAGGCAGTGCTCTACTTCATGATCCTTACGATCCTCTTCCTTCTGCTTATGGAGACGCCCCTGTCGGATCACGTATTGATCTGCATCATCGCCCTGGACGCATCCCTCAGTTTGGTCTTATGCCCACTCTTCTGGGACATCACCGCCTACGCCCCCTGGCTCAGCTACATACGACTCATCAGCATACCCTATTGGATATTCCTACTATAAGCCCGCGCCATGCGAAAAAAGCAACTCTCTGCTTGCAGGAGAGTTGCTTTTTACATAGGGCGCGGCAAAAGGAATGAGGACGAAGCACGTAAGTGCGAAAGTCCGAATTCCTTTAGTGCGGCGAAAACGTATGTGGAGCCGCACGGACTTATAGTTATGATTCATAGGCGCCATGCGAAAAAAGCAACTCTCTGCTTGCAGAAGAGTTGCTTTTTTGAGTTATTGCACACATTTCGGGGCGAGTATTGCCAATTTGTAGGTATCCTTTATGTTCAAATCTAAGCTGATGCATACATTCGAATGTCCATATGGGCAAATTGTGTGAAAGTTAAGTGCTCATATTTTGAACCAATGCATACATCAGAAGACTGTTATTTCTAAGATGTATGAAAATCTTCCGTCCACATCTGCAACTATACATACAATCGTAGGCTGATATTGCCGAATTGTATGAAATCCCGTCAGGCACATTCGAGATAGTACATACATTGGAAGGCAAATATCGCTACAATGTATGAAAAATCGCTATTCATATACGAATCGATGCATACATTCCAAGGTTGATACTCCCAAAATGTATGAAAACCAGACTCTTACGATAAAAACCACTCATCTCTTTGATGGTTCAATGAAAAAGGCATGTATGACCGGTCCATACATGCCTTTTTGATAGTCGTACTATTGGATCATTCCAACACGAACACTGCCGCTTTTTTTCCATTGACGAGTGTATCGATGCGCTTTGTGATCTGCCATGCAGAAGTGGCTGCAAGTGTTTCCATCTCTTGCTTTCGAGCTGTCAAAAGGACCAACTGTCCCCCCGGCCGTATCACTCTGCGAGCCTCTTCCAGGAATGCGGCATACAGTGTATCCAGATCCGGATCCTCGTGATACAGACCCCATGGCGGATCTGTGATGATGGCATCCAGCACATCATCTCCCAAATATGTCAAATGGGCTGCATCGGCGGCACATACCTGCACGTTCTTTGGCAGTTGGTCGCGCATGGCAGAGACCTTTTCCGGATCTGCATCAGAAGCGTATACGGTCCCTGCCATGTGACTCAGCTGCCTCGGGATCGCTCCTGATCCTGCGAAGGGATCGCAGACTGTGGTTTGTTCTGTCAATGGGATCGTGCGGCATAAAAGAAACGCGAATTCCGGCCGCAGTTCCCCCTGCTTCAGATTCTTTTCCGTAACACGCCGGCGCCATAAGAGCTGGGCATAGTACCCGGTACCCTCCTGTCTGCGGATATACCAGACTTCTGTCCTCGGGGCAAGCCGATCCACCGTAAGCTGTGTTTTGGCGCAGACTTGCAGCTCAGCTTTCTTCATGACCTCCGCATCGACCGATGCAAAGCGGCCCGCATCGGAAAAACGCACGCGAAACGTACCTCTGCGGATGAGCGGTGCAACTGCGCCGGATGCCGCTTCTCGTACCATAGCGGCAAAGCTGCCCGCTTCCTGCCATGCTTTCATAACAAAGAAAACATTGTTCAGAAACGTAAGGCTGCGCAGACTCTCCATCCCGCCTCCATGGCGAAAATGGATCAACGTCTCATAGACATGCAGGACCCGGCAGCCCGTAAGCGTGTTCTCCATTTCATCCCGCACCACGTCGGCAAAGCCCGCAGGGAACGTTGCGATGAATTCTGCCATGACCTTATTCTTCCTCCTGATACTTATGCCAGGGCTCATCGCCCTCCGTCCATGTGCGGATGATCTCGTGCTCGACTTTTTCGAGCGCCTCATTCCGCGTATCCTCGATGATCCTGCCATGTCCGCTCAGCGCGGCAAAGGGTGAGAACTGCGCTGCCCGTTCCTCCAGCGGCATAGGCGCATGCCGCAGTGATTTATGCCGTGGCACGTCCAGGATGTCCGCGTACGGGCTCTCAGGCTCTGTGGCCGCCGATCTGTTCATTTCGTTCACGCGCTGTCGCTCCTTCCTGGTAATTCATGCCGCGCAGGACCGCGTTACGTCCATACCGATCCTTGATGGATAGAAGTGCTTCCTGCAGTTTCTTTTCTTTCGCTTCTTCTTCCGGAGAATTCTTCTTTTCTTCCGAGGCAAGGTCTGAGAACAGATCCAGCTGCTCCGCCGAAAACCGTCTGGCAGCTTCCTCCTCGGTCATGATGTTGCCGGCACCGATCGACATACGCCGCACCAACAGGATCGGATCCACCAGCCGCGTGAAAAGATCCGTGACCGCCTGCATGATCTTCCGGGAAGATGCCGTTGGCTTGTCGAAACGTACCGAACCATGTACGCTTTTCGGCGCTTTTCTGCCATAATAATCGTTCTTTACAGGACCTTTATACGCTTTGCGGATCTCCGGATCCGTCAGGTTGCTGTTATCAAAACCAATATAGATCCCTATGCTTTCGCAGACCACTTGTTTCTCGACCATATCCAGCGCCAGCATATCCGCCATCTCCTTAAGGACGATGAGCGCCTTATCCGCGGGATACGGTTCTTTGAGCACCTGCCCCGATTCCAGGCTGTGCACCGCAGGTTTATAGGCTTTGACCGCTTCCATGGTGCAGGATTCCCACCCCCAGGCATGGTCGATCAGCAGCTCCGCATTGATCCCGAACGTTTTATACAGCAGTTCCTCATTATAATGATCCGAATCCTTGCCCAGGGAACAGCAGGCGATATCGCCCATAGTGTACAGCCCCAGGCCTTCCAGCCTGCGCGCATAGCCGCCGCCGACCCGCCAGAAATCCGTGATCGGCTGATGGGTCCAAAGCTGCCTGCGGTACAGCGCCTCGTCCAGGAACGCGACACGGACACCATCCTCGTCCGGCTCTACATGCTTGGCCATGATGTCCATGGCGACTTTGCAAAGATACAGATTCGTACCGACACCGCCAGTAGCCGTGATGCCCGTGGCCGTATAGACTTCACGGATCAGCTTTTTTGTAAGCATCATAGGCGTAGTATGATAGGTCTTCAGATACGGTGTCAGATCGATGAAGACCTCGTCCACGGAATAGACATGGATGTCCTCCGGCGCGATGTACTGCAGATAGATATTGTAGATGCGCGCGCTGTACTCCAGATACAGTGCCATGCGCGGGACAGCGGTAATATAGGTGACTGCCTCCTGCCCTGTCTTCTGCCGCTCCCGGTTGATCTCCCGCACCCGCTGCACCACCTCAAACAACCTGGCTCTTCCACCGATCCCGAGCGCTTTTAGCGTAGGCGAAACAGCCAGACAGATGGTTTTTTCCGTCCGGCTTTCATCGGCGACTACCAGATTGGTCGACATAGGATCCAGGCCGCGTTCCACGCACTCCACAGAAGCGTAGAAGGACTTGAGATCGATCGCAGCATAGTACCGCATGGGCAGTTCTCCTTATCAGATGCTGCTTCTATTATACTCGAGTTTTTCTTCCAGGTCAAGGCAAAATACGAACACTTGTTCTTGTTTTTGTCTTGCATTTTTTACGTGATCGGAGTATAATCAAGCCATTACGTATACGGAGGTACATGACCATGCTGCAGGTCTCACACGTCACCAAACAATATGGCAAAGTCCTTGCCTGCAATGATATCAGCTTTGAACTGCCCCCCGGCACCGTCACGGTATTGCTGGGTCCGAACGGTGCCGGCAAGAGCACGCTCATCAAATCCATCATCGGTTTTCTGCGGTATCAGGGTTCCATCACTGTCGACGGGCTGCCCAACAAATCCTCACAAGCCCGCCGCCTCGTGGGCTATATTCCCGAGATCCCGGCTCTCTACCCCAATCTTACGGTCTCTGAGCATCTGGAGTTTCTGGCACGCGCCTATCGTCTTACCAACTATAAGGAGCGGGCCGACGCGCTGCTGGAGCGGTTCGAGCTGGCTGATAAAAAGAAAAAATTCGGTGATGAACTGTCCAAAGGTATGCAGCAGAAACTCAACATCTGCCTGGGGCTTCTGCCCGAGCCGCAGATCCTGCTCATGGATGAACCCATGATCGGTCTGGATCCGCACGCCATCAAACAGGTCAAGGAAATGTTCGAGGAAATGCGTGCGCAAGGCCGCACGCTTCTGGTCAGTACGCATATCATCGATAGTATCGATATGCTGTGGGACCGCACCCTCATTCTGCAGAACAGTCTTCTGAAGGCCAATATCACTCGTGAAGAGTTGGATGGATCCGGCCAGACCTTGGAAGAATTGTTCTTCTCCGTGACCGAGGGTCTGGAGCCAGAGGCAAATGCGGAGGCTGCGGAATGAGACTGTTCACATACTATATCCTGCATACCTTCATCAATACGGTGCGCAAGCTGTTCAAGACCTGGGTCATCGCCTTTATTCTCGTCTGTGCCCTGGGCGGCGGTCTGATCGGGTATTTCGTCGGTTCCATGGCGTCTTCCGATGACCCCGTCACAGTTGAGGACGCTGAGGAAGTACCGGATGAAGCGGTCGACGCAAAGGATGATGCTGGCGCGGATCCTGACGAAGCATCTGCGCCGGTGGAAGCGAAATCGGGTGTCGATCCCAAAGCATTGGTCGAACTGGCGGTCGGTGCCATCATCCTGGTCACCTTGGTCATCGAAGTCCTGGGTGCCGATAAAAGTGGAAGCAAGATATTTCTTCCGGCCGACGTCCCCGTTTTGTTCGCCTCGCCGCTCCGTCCCCAAACGGTTCTGCTCTTCCGACTGGTCACCAAACTGGGCACCGCTGTCCTGGCCAGTATCTACATCCTTTTCGAAGTCCCGGTGCTCACATCCGAGTTGGGCATCCCTCTGGGCATCGTATTCTTGTTTCTCGGTGTCTGGGTGCTTACCCTGGTCACGACCAAGCTGCTGCAGACCTTCCTGTATTCCTACTGCACCACGCACAGCCGGCTGAAACCGTATATTTCCCGTGTTACCTATGGTATCCTGTTGGTGCTGACGGTCCTGTACATCGTCTATCAGCGCCGTACAGGCCTTGCCTACATTCCCGCCGCCTGCGGACTGTTCAACGCTCGTTGGACACGTTTCCTGCCCATCTGGGGGTGGTTGAAGGGTATTGGCTGTTTCGCCATGGAAGGCAGCTACTGGCTCGCCCTGCTTTGCCTGTGTCTGTCCGGCGGTACGATCGCCGCGCTGGCCGTGCTGATCCGCCGCACCAAGGTGGATTTCTACGAAGAGGCGCTTTCGCGCACGCAGGAAACGGCCGAGCGGCTGCAAGCCATGGAGGACAGTCAGGGTTCCGGTCTTGTGCTCATCAAACGAAAAAAAGACCGCAGCGAACGCCTGCGCCGCGATGGACTTACCGGTCATGGCGCCGCTATGTTTTTCCATCGTTCCTTGTATAACCGCTTCCGTTTCGCGCATTTTGGGTTTTTTACCAAAACTTCCGAAACGTATCTGGCGGCCGGCATCGGTATGGCTTTGCTGTGCCGCTATGTCTTCGATCAAGGCAGCTTTTCCCTTGTTGGCCTTGTGATCTCCGGACTGGCCTTTTTCCGCGCGCTGGGCAATCCTCTGTCGGAGGATACCAACATGCCCTGGTTCCGTCTCGTGCCCGAGGCTTCCTGGAAAAAACTGCTCTATTCTCTTCTGGGTGGTACATTCAACTGTCTGCTGGATGTGTTGATCGGTCTGATCCCTGCCGCGATCTTCCTCAAAGCGGATCCCGCGTCCGTCCTTGGATGGATCCTTTTCGCCATTTCGGTAGACATGTATGCTACCACCGTAGGCACGTTCATCGATATTTCCATCCCGTTTGCGGCCGGCAAACTGCTCAAGCAGCTGGTACAGATCATCTTCATCTATTTCGGCCTGATCCCGGATGCCGCCATCCTGTTCACCTACTATCAGCAAGGACATTTCCTCACCGGAGCCGTCGTTACCGTCCTGGTCAACCTTCTGCTGAGCAGTATCTTCCTTGCCTTGTCATCGCGGTATCTCGAACCGGCCGATAAGGTCCGTCTCGTGCCTGCGGAGCTGACATCCGAGGAGCAGAAGACCGTGCGCCGCCGCTTCTCCCGCGTGGGCTTAAGTTTTGCGGCGATCTTCATGATCACGTTTGTGCTGCAGATCGTTTGCTACAGCATCGTGCAGATCACAAAACCTTCCTGGGCAGGCGCCGAGTGGGTGACCTGGGTCATGTCCTTCGTTCCCATGTATCTGGTGGCTGTACCCATCGGTCTTTTGCTGCTGCGCAAAGTCCCTGCCGAGCGCCCTGTCGAGACAGAATCATGGTCCTTCGGCCGTTTGGCCGCTCTCTTCCCCATCTGCCTGTTCCTGATGTATTGCGGCAGTTTCTTCGGCATCTTCATCAACTGGCTGGCGCAGACGCTCATCCCCAAAGCCCATACCGCCAATCCTGTCGCCGATATGATCGACCAGTCCAACGTACTGTTCTGGCGTGTACTTATTATCGTCATCCTGGCGCCGCTCCTTGAGGAATTCCTCTTCCGCCGCCAGATCATCGACCGTATACGGGTCTATGGTGAAAAGCGTGCCGTCTTTATTTCCGCTGTCATGTTCGGTCTGTTCCATGGGAACTTCTCACAGATGTTCTACGCTTTTCTGCTGGGTCTGGTCTTCGGCTATGTATACCTGCGTACCGGGAAACTCCGGTATTCCATCATCCTGCACATGCTCATCAACTTCATGGGCAGCGTGCTGGCACCGGAACTTCTGACTTCCCTGGACCTTGAGGCCGCGACACTGCCGCCGTATGTCCTTGCCTACGTCATTCTTCTTGCCGTACTCTTCTACCTCGGTTTGATGCTGTTCATCACCCGCGGCAACCGCACCGTATTCCGACAGGCACCTATGGAACTCACGCGACGTAAAAGCTTCCGGCTGGCCTGGTGCAGCTTAGGTATACTGCTCTTCATCGCCTGCTGTCTCTTCCAGGTATTCTTTACGCTCCTCGCCTGAAACAGCATTATTCTGTAGTCAAATCCTTTTCTATGTGCTATAATTTCAAAAAATAAAATGACAGGTGGTATTTCGCCATGGAAACAAAAGAAGCCAAGAAACCCAGACGCCGTTGGGGCGACCGGAGAGACGCGCACCGCGTCAAGGCACCCGGCCTGCAAACGATCATGAGCTATCTCATGCCCAATCGGACGGACTGCGAAGTGTATCTGAACGAAACGATCGACGCGACCAAGGTCGTCCAGTATCTGGAAGCAAAAAACGCTGAACACCCGGATTACAAAACCACGATCTTCCACTGCATCGTCGTCGCGATGACACGTATGGTCATGGAACGGCCGAAGATGAACCGTTTCATCCAGGGCTGGCGTATGTACGAACGCAACGACATCTCTGTCAGTTTCGTCGTCAAACGCCGTTTTGCGGAGAACGCCGACGAATCTTTGATGTTCTTTGTCCCCAAAGATACTGACACGCTGGATACCGTCAGCAAGAAGATCGTGGGCGATGTCCACGAAACACGCAAGAGCGAGACTTCGACCGGCGGCATCGATGCGATCCTGGATTTCCTGGCCAAGTTCCCACGGCTGCTGCTTTTCCTGATCGTCCGCATTATCCGATACCTGGATTTCTGGGGCATCAATCCGAAGTTCCTCACAGATGGCGATCCGAATTACTCGTCCATCTTCCTGAGCAACCTGGGCAGTATCAAATGCCCTGCCGTATATCATCACCTCAACAACTACGGCACCAACAGTATGATGATCACCGTCGGCACGCTGCATAAGGAGCCGATCCTCATGCCCGATGGTTCTTCAGAGATCCGTGATGTGATCGAACTTGGCGCTACGCTGGATGAGCGGATCGCAGATGGTTTCTACTTCGCACGCAGTCTGAAGCTCATCAAACATATCTTCGACAATCCCGAACTGCTGGATCAGCCGCTCGGTGCGCCTAGTGGATTCCAATACGAATAAAGATTTATGACCTTCAGTTCTCTTACTTTTTTATTTCTGTTTTTCCCTATCACATTTCTGCTCTACGCAGTGATCCGCAACCAAACGGCTAGGAATATCATCCTGGCCGTTGCCAGTTTAGTCTTCTATGCCTTCGGCGAGCCGGTCGCGGTCATGATCATGCTGATCTCCATCGTGCTGAACTACCTCTTCGGCCGGGCCGCTTCCGGACACCGCTATGACAAGATCGCAGTCGTTCTGGCAGTGCTGCTCAACATCGGCATGCTGATCGTCTATAAGTACACCGGCTTCTTCACCGAGATCCTGAATGCCGTCTTTCGGCTCGATCTGCCGGTCCCGCACATCCGGCTGCCCATCGGCATCTCCTTTTTCACGTTCCAGGGCTTGAGCTACGTCATCGATGTCTACCGCGAAAAGAAGAACGTCCAGAAGAATCTCTTCTCCGTACTGCTGTACATCTCCTTCTTCCCACAGCTCATCGCAGGTCCGATCGTGCGCTACAACGATATCGCGGCGCAGATCCGGGATCGTGAATTCAGTGCGGACCGCATCAGCCGCGGCATACGCAGGTTCCTGTACGGTCTCGCGAAAAAGGTCCTGATCGCCAATCAGATGGGCCTTCTGGCAGACAAGGTCTTCTCTTTTTCCGGCAGTCAGCTTTCGACGGCTGCGGCCTGGCTTGGTGCCGTCTGCTACACACTGCAGATCTTCTTTGATTTCTGCGGCTACAGTGACATGGCCATCGGCCTTGGCTGCGTCTTTGGTTTCGACTTCCGGGAAAACTTCAATTATCCTTTCATTGCGCCGAGCATCCAGGATTTCTGGCGCAGATGGCACATTTCTCTGTCTACCTGGTTCAAGGAGTATGTTTACATTCCATTAGGCGGCAACCGCAAGGGCAACGTGCGGACGACCCTGAACAAGTGGATCGTTTTCTTCCTGACCGGTCTGTGGCATGGCGCCAGTTTCACTTTCATCCTATGGGGCCTCTGGCACGGCCTTTGGCAGATGCTGGAGACTTACCAGATCGTTCCCACGAAGAAGCGCTGGTTCAAGCCTTTTGGACACGTCTACACACTTTTGGTGGTCGTGATCGGCTTCGTTTTCTTCCGGGCTGATACGCTGACACAGGGCTTTTCCATGATCCGGTCCATGTTTACTCCATCTGTGGGTACGGCGGCAGTCACTGGGGAGATCTTTGCGCTGTGCGCGCCAACCGCTCTCATCTCCTTTGGTGCCGCACTTCTGTTTTCCACACCGGTCTTCCGCGTATTGCGTCAGAAGGCAGAGACAAAAGGATCCGCTGATCTGTATAACACTTGGGCGTATATCGCTTCCCTGCTGCTGTTCGGACTGTCCGTCCTGTCTTTGGTATCCAGCAGCTACAATCCGTTCATCTATTTCCGGTTCTAAGGGAGGCGTAAAGTCATGAAAAAAACGTTCAAGATCGTATATATCGTACTGTTCTTTCTCATGCTCTGCCTGCCGATGGCGCTCATGCCGTTCTTCAAGAACGATGCGCGGCTGGAAAAGCGGGCTCTTGCCAAGCGTCCTTCCTATCTGGCGGACGGCCGGCTGAATCTGGATTTTTCTGATCAATTCGAAGCCTGGGTCAATGACAGTCTCCCGCTGCGCGCCAAGGTACTGACAGTCTCCAACTATCTGCAGGGGGAATTGCTGCACGGCCAGACTTCCAACGTCATCGATGGTCGTGACGGGTGGCTGTTCTTTGCTAGCGAGGCTCCCGACTACATGGGCACGAACCTTCTGTCGGACAGTCAGATCCGTTCCATGGCCATCACCCTCTCCCTGCTGCAAGAGCAGACCGAGGCAAATGGCGGACATTTCCTCTTCGTTCCTGTACCAAATAAATCCTCTGTCTACGGCGCATATATGCCGGCGCGCTATGCTAAGTCTGATGTTTCCAACCTGACGCGGCTGACCGCCCTCATGCCGGAGTATGACGTTGCATTCGCGGATCTGCTGCAGATCCTTTCCGAACGCAAGGAAGAAGGTCTCTACCACCGCAGGGATTCTCACTGGAACTATCGCGGTGCTCTCATGGCTGCGGACGTGATCCTGACCGGTCTTGACCGGCCGCACGACTCTCATGCCGATGCCTCCTGGACCGTTGAACAGAACTGGCGGGGTGACTTGGAGCAGCTGCTTCTGCCCGCGGGAACGGGTCTGGATGCGCAGGTCTACTACGATATCCCGCATGCCGATTTTGTTTTCACACGGCCGCAGGGTGTGCGCGACACGCTGGCGCAGCTCGAAAACTTCATGAGCGACAGGGAAGATCATGATGATCATTTCTCTACGCAGAACAAAGTCCTGACAGATGGCAGCAACCTGTTCATGGCGCGTGACTCTTTCGGCCGGGCACTGCTGCCCTATATGATCGATCGTTACGAGACAGCGACGTTCCGCCGCATGGATGCACCGGA
>JAILDJ010000088.1 GCA_024689505.1 Clostridiales bacterium | reverse complement strand
ATATGTATGACTCCGGTCCAGACCATGTTTTTCCACCAGATGATCGATCGCCTCCGGGTCCGGTTTTCTTGCAAAACCATCTCTTCCGGTGATGATGTCCTCGAAATAGTCGAAGATATCCAGATTCTTCAGCACTTCCTGTGTGGACGTCCCTCTGTGCGTAAAGACATAGTTGTGCGCGCCGTTCTCTTTCAGCCAGGACAGGATCTCCTTCGCGTTGTGGATCAGCGTGATATTCAGCCGCTCCTCGTTATTGATCTCCGAGTACCTTTTCTTTACGACCTCAAAAGAAAGTCCGATCCGCGGCACCACCTGGTCGATCAGATGGTTGACCGAGGTCCTGATGGCCTCTTGATACACTTCTTTCGGGTCCATTTCGATGCCGAACTCCCGGAACGTCTTGCACGCGCTGGCCACGATGGCTTCATAGGAATCCAGTAGCGTCCCGTCCAGATCCCAGATGAAGGCGGGTGTACTCATTGGCAGATCCCTCCCATCATGCGCTCAAATTCTTTTTCCCAGCTCATAGGCTTCCCGGATCTTCGCCTCCGCCTCACGGCCGCTGGCGACCAGGATCGGCTGACGATCGAAGCCCCAGCCATCGAAAGGCCTGAGCATTGCATCACAGTTTTCTCGATACTGTGGGTTGTCCGGCGCGCCTTGCGCTACCATACAGAACAGTTTCTTGCCCGGCCGGATCTTGCACTCGCCGCCCACGAAACTCTTGTGCAGGCAGTAATGGCGGTTCATGAACGTCCAGGCCTCACCCTGCGGATAGCCCATGTAGATACCGAAGCCTAAAACCACGGCATCCGCCTCCGGCAACGCTTCAAAATAGTGTGTCAGCACGTCCTGACGAACACAGAAAGAGTCCTTGTTTTTGCAGCCTTTGCAGCCGGTGCAGCCCAGAAGATCCTGATGGATCAGGATCAGCTCCGTCTCGTGCCCCGCTTCCGCAGCCCCTTTCAAAAACGCCTCGATCATTTTCCTGGAAACACTGCGGTCCAGGCCGCTGCAGGCAACGCCGATGATCTTCATTTCGTTTGCTCCTTTCACTGCGCTTGGTGGTTATTCTTCACTGCGCTTGGTGGTTACTTGATTTTTGCTGCTTTCATTCCTGGATCAGGTAATCTTTTTTTCTGTACCTGATTTTTGAGATCGATCTCTCTGGATCAGGTGAAAAAAGCTCGCTTTTCAGATTTTGTACCTGATATCCATTATAGTCTTTCTTCCATACGGTAACAAGTCTTGAAAAACAGTTTCTTTGGTCAAAAAAACACCTGATTGACCGAGAGTTTTCTCAGCAATCAGGTATGGAAATAAAAACTACAGTATCGAACTGCATTTGGGGCGATTTATCAGGTAAGAAAACCGCGATCCAAGCGTCATTCCGACGTTGTTCCGGCTTGCATTCTGTTTTGAAGAGGCCATTTACTTTCTGATACTCGCTTTCATTCTATAGACAGTAGCCTGATTAGGACCATTACTTTCCAGATTGTCTTGTATTCAGGCCGAAAGTATCCGAACAACACCCTTTACTTCCAGAAGATAGCATAGTCAAAATCAAGAAGTAACGGGATTGGTTTGAATACTTCTTGCTTTGCAAGGTGCAAATCCAGAAAGTACATGATCCGCGACCTGATACTGGCTAGGATGAAGGTAGTAACAATTATCAGTAAAGTGCCGTTGGATGCTACTTTCTGATGCCGGTCTTGATGATCCTCCAAGTACTCTGACACTCATGACTACTTTCTGTCGCCAGCCTTGAAGATATATCAAGTAATGCGCCACTAAAATGTCTTGGCACTTTGCCTTCAAATATGAAAGGGAGTATGAAAAAACGGTTTACTCGTTTTTTATACTCCCTTAGTGACCTTTATTCCGCCTGCTTCTGCCAGGGGCGCTGTGCCATCACACCGGCCAGGGCATGCGGCACGTAGGGCTCCTCCAGCCAGGCGATCTCTTCGGCGGTGAGCTCCAGGTCCACAGCGTGCACCGGGCCGTCAATGTGGCGTACTTTCGTCGCGCCGCACACCGGCGAGGTGACCTTCGTCAGCAGCCACGCCAGCGAGATCTCCGTCATGGTCACGCCGCGCTTCTCTGCCAGCTCCGCCACGCGGCCGATGATGATATTGTCCTGCTCCGCGGTGGCGTCATATTTGAAGCGTGCGTACGCATCCTGCTCCAGACGCTTGGTGGTCTCGGCGCCGGGCAGACGGGACAGACGGCCCGCGGCCAGCGCACTGTAGGGCGTCATGGCGATATTGTCCTCCAGGCAGAACGGCCGCATGTCACGCTCCTCTTCCCGATGGATCAGGTTGTAATGACCCTGGATGGATACGATCTTCGCGAAGCCTTCCTTCTCGGCCAAAGCGTTGGCCTTGGCGATCTGCCAGGCGTAGCAGTTGGACACGCCGATCGCACGGATCTTACCGGCCTTGACGGCGTCGTTCAGGGTGCGCATGGTCTCATAGACAGGTGTCAGATAATCCCACATATGCATGATATACAGGTCGATATGATCCGTGTCCAGGCGCTTCAAGGAAGCATCCAGGCAGTTCCGGATGTGCTCGGCCCCGGTGATGCCTTCGGCGATCTGCGCGGGACTGACAGGCGTGTATTTGGTCGCGATGACGTACTGATCCCGCGGCGCGAAATCACGCAGTGCGCGGCCGACGTATGCTTCGCTGGTGCCGCCGGCGTAGGCCATGGCGGTGTCGAAGAAATTGATGCCCTGGTCCAGCGCGTAGCGGATGATCTCGCGGGATTCCTCTTCGGACAGGGTCCAGGTGTGGCCGCCGGCCATCGGTGCGCCAAAGCCCATGCATCCCAGGCAGATGCGGGAAACGGTCAGATCGGAATTGCCCAGTTGAACGTATTTCATTTTTTATCTCCTTATCAGATCTTTTACAGTGTGAGCGCCTCGCCCGGCCAAAGCGGGCAGATACGTGAAGGATCTACGACCCGGTCGTACAAGGTCTGCGGGTCAGCGTTGAACGGTGTGAATTCCGGCGCGTCCACGGTGCCCCAGTGGATCAGCACCAGGCGGGCCTCCGGATAAGCGTTCGCCAGTTTGACAGCGCCTTCTAAGCCGATGTGCCAGTCATTATCCGAGAAATCGAACAGGATGACGTCCGGTGCGTCCATGTGCAGATGGCTTTCCAGCAGCTGGGAATCGCCCGGCAGCCAGACCTTTCCGTCCGGCGTATCGAACCAAAATCCGCAGTAGTCCTCTTCCGCCCATGTGCGGAAGGCCATGTCCGGCACGTATGCCTGCCAGTTATGCTTCGCAGGTGTCGGCGTGACACGCACGTTTTCACCCACCCCAAAGATCTCTCCGATGCCGTGACCTTGACCGGGCACGCCGGCCGTCCGCATCTCCTCCGCGACGTAGCCGGTGCTGTGATAGCTCTTGCACACGTCCTTCAGCGCCAGGCAGGTCTCCTTACTGAAATGATCGTTGTCGATGTGGGTCACCAGGTACGCGTCCAGGTTCGGCACATCCTCCGGCTTGAGGGGACAATCGAAGAGCACCGGCATATCGAAGCCTGTGAGCAGCGGATCGATCAGGATCGTCGTACCGCGCACGTTCAGCAGCACGCCCGCGCCGCCCAGCCAGCGGATCTCCGTGCTTTCGCGGGGGCCGAATGCCTCTTTCGTTACCCGGACCACCTGCGCCGGCATCGCCTGGCCCTTTTCGGTGTAAATGAACTTTTCCATGTACTGCGCCTCCTTTTATATCAAATGACTTGTCTGTTTTTCCACTTGCCGCTTCTGAACCGCCAGATATCCAGGCCGGCCTTGATGCACCAATCCAGTGCCATCGCCAGCGCGATGC